>JAFGQJ010000059.1 GCA_016935715.1 Spirochaetales bacterium | reverse complement strand
GGGGGCAGCAATTTTGCCGGTCTCTCTTTCCCCTACCTCAACGACAAGATGAACGGAGCCCAGATCGAGATCCTGCCGGTGGAACCCTACTCCTGTCCGACCCTGACCAAGGCACCCTACGTCTATGACTACGGGGATACCGCCAAGGTGGCGCCGATTGCGCCGATGCACTCCCTGGGCCATACCTTCGTGCCTCCGCCTATCCATGCCGGTGGGCTGCGCTATCACGGGATGGCTCCCCAGGTTTCGCAGGCAGTCGCCGCGGGACTGATGAAGCCCGTGGCGGTGCACCAGCTGGAGTGTTACCAGGCGGCCATCACCTTCGCCCGCACCGAAGGGATCATCATCGCCCCCGAAACCAGCCACGCCGTGGCTGTGGTCATCCAGGAGGCGAAGAAGGCCAAAGAGGAGGGCAAGGAGAAGGTGATCCTGTTCAACATGAGCGGGCACGGGCTGATGGACCTGCGGGGCTACGATCTGTACTTCAAGGGGAAGCTCCAGGACTACGAGTATCCCGCGGAGAAGATCCACGAGGCGCTCGAAGAGATCAAGCATTTCCCGAAGCCCGTCCTCGCCTGAGAGCCGGATATGAACGAGTACGATCACTACCAGACCTACTGCAGAAGCCTCGGTGACTGCATCCATTTCTCCTACTGCCGCGCCGCCGGCGGGGAGCAACCCTGCGGCAGGATCCTGGAATGCTGGGCAGGCCGGCTGCCGGTGGTGGAATTCCTGAAGAAGCACTATACGCCGGAGGTGCTGGAGAGGGTTTTCGCGCCGCAGCCGGGACGCCTGCAGAGAATCATGGACATCGCTGAGAAGGTTGCCGGCAGCGGCTCCCGGGTCGCCGCTCCCCCTTCAATCGAATAGCTCGTCCGCCGGATCGAAGGGCTGCCGCGCATCCAGCCGCTTGACGATCAGGGTCGCATATCCGCCGCGGGGAAGGAAGAAGCTCAAGGTAAGCTTGTTCTTCTTTCGGTACAGCTCGTCCTCCCCGACGCCTTCGACGGTGAAGCCCTCGGGCAGCAGGATCACCCGGCGCTCGACGCCATTGACGTACAGTCGGGAGATCTGCCGGACCTTCAGGTCTCTCAGCTCGATCCCCTCGCCGTCCAGGACCCTGCGGGTGATCTCGGCGATCCGGGGATCCTCGATCCGGCTGTCCCAGCCGGGTACGGGCAGGTCGCGGTGGCGAAGCTCTTCGAACAGCGCTTCCGGCAGCTCCCTGTAGAAGAGAAAGCACCCCCGGCTGTAGGGAACCTCTTCCAAGCTCACAGCGTGGCCGCGTCCCAGGGCGGACAGGTAGCCGGAGAGGATTTCGTTGAAGAGGAAGGACTGATACGCGTTGAGGACGAACAGGAGATAGCGGCGGTCGATCAGGGAGAGGGCCTTGTGGAAGGCCCGCCGGTGCCCGCGGAGGTACTCCAGGATCCTGCGGTGCTCCCCGAAAGCCCCCTCCAGACAGCGATCCCAGCGTCCCCAGTTTTCGAGCACGCGGAATTTGAGCGAGCGGGTCCTGCGGTCGTCGAGCCTGGAAGGCTCGAAGTACAGGCGCAGGGCCTTTTCACGGCTGCCCCGGAAGATCTCCCTGCCCATGAAACCCTTTCCGTGGCGGGCGCCCCCGAAACGCTGCTCGTCGTAGTAGTTGGGGACTCCCCACCGGGCCACGATCTGCGCATTGGCCAGGCAGCGCTCCAGCTCCTGCGGATCGATGTCCCGGATGGTGACGGTAAAGTGGTTACCCCGGATGTCCCGGGCCGACAGGGCAGCCCCATGATATCCCAGGAAGCCGAGTTGGAACTTCTCCTCCCGCGGCAGGGCGTCCACCGCCGCCCGCAGGCCCCGGCGGTTTTTGATGGACAGCAGCTGTTCGGTCTCGGCGTGGCGATCCTTGATGCCCGCGGTGGATATGTCCTTTTTGGGGATCCCGAGCCGCCGGGCGAGCAGATCGATCAGGTCGAAGGTATCCCAGTGCCGTTTCGTGAGACGGTACACTGCGTGGGACAGGGGCCTGCTCGACAGCAGGAGCGATGACTCTTCGCGAACAACGAAATCTTCCGCTTTGACTTTGATCTTCATGGTGCTCCGCAGTATCCGTTTCTCGGAACGTTCAGTTGAACCTGAGCGAGCTTATTGGGTATGATAGCCAAGTTATCATGGATACAAACTCCGGTATACAGCGTTTTAGGAGTGCCGAATGTCAAAAAAGTTCGATCCTCTCGGAAGCGAAAAAACCCTCTCCACCCGATCGGGAAAGCTCACCTACTGGGATCTGAAGGAGCTGGAAAAGCAGGGGCTGGGACCCGTCTCCCGCATGCCTTTTTCCATCAAGATTCTGCTCGAGGCGGTGCTGCGCCAGATCGACGGCTACGCCGTAACCGAGGAGGACCTGAAGGCCCTCTGCAGCTGGAACGGCCCGCAGGCCGGGCAGAGGGAGATTCCCTTCAAGCCGGCCCGGGTTGTGATGCAGGATTTCACCGGGGTGCCGGCCATCGTGGATCTGGCGGTGATGCGGGATGCCCTGGCGGAGCTGGGCGGGGATCCGCAGCGGATCAATCCCATCATTCCCATAGACCTGGTGATCGATCATTCCGTGCAGGTCGACCGCTACGCCACGGTCCACGCGCTGCAGGCCAACGCCGAGATGGAGTTCAAGCGCAACCGGGAACGCTACGAGTTCCTGCGCTGGGGGGCGAGCAGCTTCGAGAACTTCCGGGTCGTTCCTCCGGCCACCGGAATCGTGCACCAGGTGAACCTCGAATACCTGGCCAGGGTGGTGGAGAGGCGCGAGGTCGCAGGGAAATGGAGAGCCTTTCCCGACACGCTGGTCGGGACCGATTCCCACACCCCGATGATCAATGGAATCGGCGTCCTGGGTTGGGGGGTCGGGGGCATCGAGGCTGAGGCGGCCATCCTCGGCCAGCCCCTGTACATGCTGATACCCGAAGTGATCGGCGTCAGAATGACCGGTGCCCTGGAGCCGGGAGTGACGGCTACGGACCTGGTGCTCACCGTGACCGAAAGCTTGCGCTCCTACGGCGTGGTGGGAAAGATCGTGGAGTACTTCGGCCCAGGCTTGAGCTCCCTGAGCGTCGCCGACAGAGCCACGATCGGCAACATGTCCCCCGAATACGGGGCCACCGCCGGTTTCTTTCCCGTGGATGCTGAAACCCTGAAGTACCTTGCCTTCACCGGCAGGAAGGAGGAGCAGCTCGATCTGGTGGAGCGCTATACCAAGGAGCAGGGACTGTTCCGAACCGATCAGGCACCTCAGCCCGAGTACACCGATGTCCTGGAGCTGGATCTGGCTGCCGTAAGGCCTTCCCTGGCAGGACCGAAACGGCCGCAGGACCGCATCCCCCTCTCGGAAGCCCGCAAGGCCTGGAAGGAGCTGGCGAAAGCGCTTCGAGCCGCCGAAAGCCCCGAAGAGGACATCCGCTGGGAGGGGGAGGGCGGCACACCCGTGAGCGCTGCGGATGGGGATGGCGGCGCCGTGAAGACCTCCCGATCCGGGGGGATCCCCGTTACGGTCGCAGGACGGCGGGATTACCTGCAGCACGGATCGGTGGTGATCGCCGCCATCACGAGCTGCACCAATACCTCCAACCCGGCGGTGCTGCTGGCTGCGGGCATCCTGGCCAAAAAAGCTGTTAAACGCGGGCTCCAGGTGCCGGTGTACACCAAGACCAGCCTGGCACCGGGCTCCCGGGTGGTTACCCGTTACCTGGAGGACTCCGGGCTGACCCCCTACCTGGAGGCGCTGGGCTTCCACCTGGTGGGCTACGGCTGCACAACCTGCATCGGCAACTCCGGTCCGCTGCACCCGGAGGTCAGCCGGGCGATCTGCGAGGCGGATCTGACCGTGGCCTCGGTGCTGTCGGGGAACCGCAATTTCGAGGGACGGATTCATCCGGAGGTCCGGGTCAACTATCTGGCCTCTCCGCCGCTGGTCGTTGCCTACGCCCTGGCCGGCACCATGGACATCGATCTGCAGAACGACCCCGTCGGTTTGGATCGCAACGAGGATCCCGTGTACCTCAGAGACATCTGGCCCACGAATCAGGAGATCGCCGAGGCCGTGGCCTCGCACCTGAGCCCGAGGATGTTCGAACAGGAATACGCCAATGTCTTCACGGGCAATGAAACCTGGAACGCCGTCCGGATCAGCGAGAGCAGCCTCTACCCGTGGGATGAGAGCTCCACCTATATCCGCAAGCCCACGTTCTTCGACGGTCTTTCCACGGATCTGCCGCCGCTTCCCGAGATCAGGAACGCCCGGGTGCTGGCGTTGCTCGGGGATTCGGTTACCACGGACCATATCTCCCCGGCCGGGGCCATTCCTGAAGACAGCCCGGCGGGAAAGTGGCTGATCAGCCAGGGTGTGAAGGTCGAGGATTTCAACACCTACGGGTCGCGCCGAGGCAACCACGAGGTGATGATCCGCGGTACATTCGGGAATATCCGCATCCGCAATCTTCTGCTTCCCGGTGTGGAGGGCGGCTACACCCGCTATCTGCCGACGGGCGAGCAGATGTTCATCTACGACGCCTCTGTGCTGTATCAGACGGATCAGACACCTCTGCTCGTGATCGCCGGCAAGGAGTACGGATCGGGGAGCTCCCGGGACTGGGCGGCCAAGGGCACGGTCCTCCTGGGCGTGCGGGCGGTGATCGCGGAGAGCTACGAGCGGATCCACCGCTCCAACCTGATCGGCATGGGCGTGCTGCCCCTGCAGTTCAAGGAGGGGCAGAGCGCCGGCAGCCTTGCTTTGACCGGCCGGGAGATCTATACGCTCGAGGCCGTGGACCGGCCGCGGCAGGAGCTCACCGTGACTGCTGCGGGAGAAGGGGGGGCGGGGAAGAAGTTTACTGTGATCGCCCGCCTGGATACTGACGTGGAGCTGGACTACTACCGAAACGGCGGTATCCTGCACACGGTGCTGCGCAACCTGGCCTGAGCGTGAGCCCGGCAGCCGCAGGGAGCAGCCCGGCTGTGTGCCGTGAACATGGAGAAATAGACACCCTCGAAAGGTGTACATTTTGCACATTTTTAACATTTTTAACAACTTTCGAAGGGGTAAATTTCGGGGGCCGGCCGGCCGGCGGGGATGGCGGAGCATGACAGGGAGGTGAGAGCATGGGACGGAAAGACGAGGCAGTCCGCAGTGAATCCGATACCATGGGCCAGGTTGCGCTGCCGGCCTGGGCCTACTGGGGAGCCCAGACCCAGCGGGCGGTGGAAAACTTCGGGGTTTCGGACAAGCGCATCCCCGTCCTGATGATCCAGGCTCTGGGTCTGATCAAGCAGGCGGCAGCGGAGGTGAACGCCGAGCTGGGCACCGTGCCGGAGGATCTGGCCCGGGCCGTGGCCGGGGCGGCCGGGGAGGTGCGGGAGGGCCGCTGGAACGAGCATTTCCCGATCGACGTGTTTCAAACCGGCAGCGGGACCTCCTGGAACATGAACGCCAACGAGGTGATCGCCAACCGGGCCAACGAGCTCCTGGGCTCCCCGCTGGGGACCAGGAAGCCGGTGCACCCGAATGACCACGTCAATCGGGGTCAGTCTTCCAACGACGTGATTCCCTCGGCCATCCACATCGCCGATCGCCTGGCCGCCGGGAAGCTGCTGGAGGCGCTGGCGGATCTGGAGAAAACCCTGAGCGAGAAAGCCGACAGCTTCGCCGGGGTGGTCAAGATCGGCCGTACCCATCTCCAGGACGCCGTGCCGCTCACCCTGGGCCAGGAGTTTTCCGGCTACGCCTCCCAGATCCGCAAGGCCGCCAGGCGGCTGCGCAATACGCTTCCCCACCTGGAAGAGCTGGCCCTGGGGGGAACCGCCGTCGGCACCGGGCTCAATGCCCACCCGCAGTTCGCTCCCCGGGTGATCGAACGGATCGCATCCCGGACGGGGCTGCCCTTCCGGCAGGCGGAAAACCTGTTCGAAGCCCTGGCCTGCCGGGACGCCCAGGCGGAGCTCATGGGGGCATTGAGCGTGCTGGCAGGCAGCCTGCTGAAGATCGGAAACGATCTGCGCCTGCTGGCCAGCGGCCCGCGGGCCGGTCTGGGGGAGATCAGGCTGCCCTCCCTGCAGCCGGGAAGCTCGATCATGCCGGGAAAGGTCAATCCCGTGATCCCGGAGATGGTGATCCAGGCGGCGGTGTACGTGAAGGGCAAGGCATCCTCCGTGGGAATGGCCGCCGCCTCCGCCCCGCTGGAGCTGAACATCATGATGCCCCTGGTCGCCTACGAGACCCTGGATTCCCTGAGCCTGTTGGCCAATACAGCCCGGGCGCTGGCGGATCGCTGCATCCGGGGAATCGAGGCCGATCCGCAGCGCTGCGCCGAGTGGGTGGAGTGGAGCCTGGCGCTGGTCACTCCCCTGGCCACCAGGATCGGCTACGACAAGGCGGCGGAGATCGCCTACCGGGCCTACAAGGAGAAGAAGACGGTACGCCAGCTGCTCGCCGAAACCGATCTGCTCTCCGCCGGAGAGGTGGACGAGGTATTGGACCCGAAATCGATGATCGGCGATGCGGGGACGGCTTGACTTCTCGCCCCTCAATCCATAGTCTATAGCTGCAGGCTATATAGAAAATATTCTATCTATCTGACGAGGAGGAGCCGGAGTGCACGAGTTCGAAGCTCTCATAGTCGGAGCCGGGGGGGCGGGGTTGTACGCAGCCCTGGAGGCCAGCCGGGCCGCCAAAACCGCGGTGATCTCCAAGGTCCACCCCATGCGCAGCCATACCGGAGCCGCCCAGGGCGGCATCGGGGCCGCGTTGGGAAACAACGAGGAGGACAGGCCGGAGTGGCACGCCTTCGATACGATCAAGGGCGGAGACTACCTGGTGGACCAGGAAGCGGCCTTCATCCTGGCAGAGGACGCGGTGCGGGCCGTCTACGACCTGGAAAAGCGGGGGCTGCCCTTCAGCCGAACCGAGCAGGGGCGCATCGACCAGCGCCGCTTCGGCGGGCATACGCGCAACTTCGGCGAGGCGGCGGTGCGCCGCTCCTGCTACGCGGCGGATCGCACCGGGCACATGATCCTCCAGACCCTCTACCAGCAGTGCATCAAGAACGAGGTCTCCTTCTACGACGAGTTCCAGGTTCTCGACGTGGTGATCGAAAACCGGAAGGTCGCGGGCCTGGTGGCCCTGGAGCTGGCCACCGGCAGGCTGCACGTTTTTCGGGCCAAGGCGATCCTGTTCGCCACCGGCGGCTTCGGACAGATGTTCCGCACCACCTCCAACGCCTTCGCCAATACGGGTGACGGGCCGGCGGTCCTGCTGCGCCGGGGGGTGCCCCTGCAGGACATGGAGTTTTTCCAGTTCCATCCCACCGGGATTCGCGGCATGGGCATCCTGATCACCGAGGGGGTGCGGGGTGAAGGGGGAATCCTGCGCAACCGGAAGGCCGAGCGCTTCATGGAACGATACGCCCCCACGCTGCTGGACCTGGCTCCCCGGGACATGGTGAGTCGGGCGATCATGGAGGAGATCCGTGCCGGCGACGGGATCCGCGGGGACCGGAAGATCAACGACTTCGTTCACCTGGATGCAACCCACCTGGGTAAAGAGGTGATCGAAGCCAAGCTGCCGGACATCGCCGATTTCTGCCGCACCTATCTGGGCCTGGACCCGGCGGATGCGCCGATTCCCGTGCAGCCTACCGCCCACTACGCCATGGGAGGAATCCCCACGGACAATGACGGCCGGGTGCTGGCCGACGGCAGCGGGGCCCTGATCGAAGGTCTGTATGCCGCCGGGGAGTGCGCCTGCGTGAGCGTGCACGGCGCCAACCGTCTGGGCACCAACAGCCTGGTCGACCTGGTCGTCTACGGCCGCCGGGCGGGACAGGATATCGCCCGCTACGTCGAGGGGACCGATTTCCCCGCCCTGGAGAAGGAGCCGGAAGCAGAGGCCCGCCGCCTGGTCGAAACTCTCACCACGGGCAGCGGACCCCACGGAGCAGTGATCAGGGAGGAGATGAAGGACCTCATGATGGAGAAGGTGGGGATCTACCGAAGTGAGGAGCCGATGCGGCAGGCCGTGTCGGAGATCCGGGCCCTGAGGGACCGCTACCGCGAGGTCCGCGCCCAGGACCGCTCCAAGCGCTACAACACGGACCTGCTGGAAATCTTCGAGCTGGGCAACCTCCTGGATCTGGCCCTGGTCACGGCGGCCAGCGCGGCCAACCGGACGGAGAGCCGCGGGGCTCATGCCCGGGAAGATTTCCCCGAGCGGGACGACGAGAGCTGGCTGAAGCACACCATGGCCCGGCTCGACGAGCAGGAAGTGAGCATCGACTTCCGACCGGTGGACGTCTCCCGCTTCGAGCCCAAGCCGCGGGCCTACTAGCCGGGACGAGGAGGGAAGCGGTGAAGGTTACCTTACAGATACAGCGCTACAATCCGGAAACCGACGAGCAGCCCCACTTCGAGGAGTACCCGATCGAAGTAGAGCCCACCGATCGGGTGCTCGACGCCCTGATGCAGGTGAAGAACTTCGTCGACGGAACACTCGCATTCCGCAAGAGCTGCGCCCACGGAGTGTGCGGCTCCGACGCCATGGTCATAAACGGGACGGAGCGGCTGGCCTGCAAGACCCTGGTCAGGGACGTGGCCCGGGAGGAGGGAGCGGTGATCAGGATCGAACCGCTCAGACACCTGAGCCTGCTGCGGGACCTCATGGTCGAGCAGGACGAATTCTTCGCACGCTGGCGCAGGGTCAAGCCCTTCCTGATCAACGAGGAGCCGGCTCCCGAGAGGGAGCGGGTCCAGAGCCCCCAGGAGAGGGCCCTGTTCGACGATCCGACCAAGTGCATCCTCTGCGCCTCCTGCTACTCCGCCTGCCCGATCCTGGATGGTGAGAACCCGGCCTTCATCGGGCCGGCGGCGATCGCCCAGGCGGCCCGCTTCATCTTCGACAGCCGGGACCGGGGCTTCGACGAACGCCTCCCCGTCCTGGACCACCCCGACGGGGTGTGGGCCTGCCAGAATCACTTCCAGTGCACCCGGGTTTGTCCGCGGGGCATCAAGGTCACCAAGAACATCAATCTCGCCAAGCGCAGCATTACCAAGGCCAGGGAACAGGGGGAGAGATGAAGATACACGAGTATCAGGCCAGGGAGCTGCTCCAAGCCTACGGAGTTCCCGTCCCCCCGGGGCAGGTGGCCCGCAGCGGCCGGGAAGCGGCCGTCATCGCCGGGGAGATCGGGCTGCCGGTGGTGATCAAGGCCCAGGTGCTGGTCGGAGGGCGGGGCAAGGCCGGGGGGGTCAGGATCGCCCGCACGGCCCGGGAGGCCCGGGAGGCCGCCGAACAGATTCTCGCCCTCACCATCAAGGACATCCCCGTGGAGGCGGTCCTGGTTGCCGGGGCGGTGGATATCCTCAAGGAGTACTACCTCGGCGCAACGGTGGACCGGGCCACAAAAAAGGTGGTCTGCATCGTCAGCGCCGCGGGAGGGGTGGACATCGAAGAGCTGGCCGTGAAGGAGCCGGAGAAGATCCTGAAACACTACATCGATCCGCTCCGGGGCCCGGATGACGGAGAGCTTCGCGAATTTCTGTCAGCCGCCTTCGCGAAGGAGCTGCTGGATCAGGCCGCGGAGGCGCTCGGCAACCTGTACCGCCTCCTGATCGAAAAGGACTGCTCGCTGGTGGAGATCAATCCCTACGCCCAGATCGGCGACGGGACCCTCATCGCGGCGGATGCCAAGATCAACTTCGACGACAACGGGCTTCCCAAGCACCCGGATGTGGAAGCCCTTCGCTCCGCGGAGGAGTACAGCCCCGAGGAGATCGAGGCCAGGGAGGCGGGTCTGAGCTTCGTAAGCCTGGACGGGGACATCGGCTGCATCGTCAATGGCGCGGGTCTCGCCATGGCCACCATGGACCTGATCAAGCTCTTCGGAGGCAGGCCGGCCAATTTCCTCGACGTGGGCGGAAGCTCCAGTCCCCGGAAGGTGCTCACGGCCCTGCGTATCTTGACCCGCAATCAGAGTCTCAAGGCCATCCTGATCAACATCTTCGGCGGCATCACCCGCTGCGACGACATCGCAAAGGGAATCCTGATCGCCCGCGAGCAGATCGATCTGCCCGTACCGCTGGTGATCCGTCTGATCGGAACGAATGAGAAGGAGGGGCGCGCCCTGCTGGAGCAGGCCGGCCTGGAGGCGGCCTCGGAGATGACCGGGGCGGTGAGGAAAGTACTGGAGAGAGCGAAGGTGGGAAGGTAGAGACCATGGGAGTCCTGATCGACGAAAACACCAGGGTCCTGGTGCAGGGGATCACCGGACGGGACGGCTCCTTCCATGCCGCCTCGATGCTGGAGTACGGAACCCGGATCGTAGGGGGGGTCACTCCCGGCAAGGGAGGCCAGGATGTGCACGGGCTGCCCGTGTTCGATTCCGTGGCCGAAGCGGTGAAGGCCACCGGCGCCGATTGTTCGGTGATCTTCGTCCCCGCCCGCTTCGCCACCGCGGCGCTGCGGGAGGCCGCCGACGGCGGCATCGGCCTGATCGTCTGCATCACCGAGGGAGTCCCGGTGCTGGAGATGCTCGGCAACTACCATTACATCCGCGAACGGGGAGGGCGGCTGATCGGTCCCAACTGTCCCGGCCTGATCACCCCTGGAAAGAGCAAGGTGGGGATCATGCCCGGCCACATCCACGAGCCCGGGAGCATCGGGGTGATCTCCCGAAGCGGCACCCTGACCTACGAGGTGGTGTACAACCTGAGCCGGGAAGGGCTGGGCCAGTCCACCTGCATCGGCATCGGCGGCGACCCGGTGATCGGCACCGGCTACATCGAGCTGCTCGAGATGTTCGAGCAGGATCCGCAGACTCATGGGGTCGTGCTCATCGGCGAGATCGGCGGGGAGGACGAGGAACAGGCCGCCGAGCACATCCGGCGCTCTGCCGGCAAACCGGTCGTGGCCTTCATCTCCGGCCGCACCGCCCCCCCGGGCAAGCGCATGGGGCATGCCGGGGCGATCATCTCCGGCGGCAAGGGTACGGCGGAGGCAAAGGTCAGCGCTTTCCAGGAAGCCGGGGTGCCGGTGGCGGACCGGCCGGATCAGATCCCCGCACTGATGAAGGAGAAACTCCGGGGTTGAAGGGATGAGTGAATCGCGGGAAGCCGGACACGACCTGCTGGATTTGATCAGCCTGCCCTTCATAGAGGAGATCTACGAAGCCTGGCTGCGGGACCCCTCTTCGGTGGACGACAGCTGGCAGGAGTTCTTCAGCGCCTTCGACGGGCGGGACTCCCTGAAACCGGGGACCCCGCGGCGGCGCCCCGGGCCGCAAGGTCCCCCTGCCGCCGGACTCCGTCCGGGCAGCGCTCCCGCCGCTCCGCCCCCAGCCCCGGATGAGCAGGGACGCTCCAAACAGAGCCGGGTGGACAGCCTGCTGTGGGCCTACCGGGATGTGGGCTACTTCTACGCCTACCTCAATCCCCTGCGCCCCAGGCACGAGCCCAGCCAGAACTACCTCTACCCGAGAGCCAAGGGGGCCTACGAGCAGCTTTCCCTCGAGTCCTTCGGGCTGAGCCGGGAGGACCTGGACCGGGAGTTCTACGCCGGCCGGGCCATGAAACCCTCCAGGGCGCCTCTGCGGGAGATCCTGCAGGCCTTCAAGGAAACCTACTGCTCGACCTTCGGTGTCGAGTTTCTCCACATCCAGAACAAACCGATCCGCAACTGGCTGATGCAGACGATGGAATCGCGCCGCAACAGGCCCGATTTTTCCGCGCGACAGCGCAGGGCGATTCTCGAGGAGCTGATCCGCGCGGAGGAGTTCGAGCAGTTCCTGCACAAGACCTTCATCGGCCAGAAACGCTTCTCCCTGGAAGGAGCCGAGGTCGTCGTGCCGGCCCTCCACTCCCTGGTCAATGCGGCCGGCAAGCCCGGCTCGAGCGGCGGTCCCGGCATAGAGGAGATCGTGATCGGTACGGCCCACAGGGGCCGGATTACCCTGCTCAACCAGATCCTCGACATGCCGGCGGAGGAAGTCTTCACCCTCTTCGAGGACAATCACTCACCCGGCCAGTACGGGGGCAGCGGGGACGTGAAGTACCACCTGGGCTACTCCACGGACCACAGGCATGAAGACGGAACTTCCGTACACGTGACCCTGGTCTCCAATCCCAGCCACCTGGAGAGCGTGGACGGGGTCGTGGAGGGCAAGAGCCGGGCCGTGCAGAGCCGCAGCCGCTGGGGGGGGTTCATGAAGGCCACCAAGCGGGTCCTTCCGGTGATCCTGCACGGAGACGCCGCCTTCAGCGGCCAGGGGGTGGTGGCGGAGATCTTCAACCTCTCCCAGCTGCGGGGCTATCACACCGGCGGGACGATTCACGTGATCATCAACAACCAGATCGGCTTCACCACCTCCAGCCGGGATTCCCGTTCCACCTTCTTCCCGACCGATGTGGCCAAGATGACCTCGGTGCCGGTATTCCACGTCAATGGGGACGATCCGGAAGCCGTGGTCTACGCCATGGATCTGGCCTTGCGATTCCGCCAGAAGATGTCCCAGGACGTGATCGTGGACATCATCTGCTACCGCCGGCACGGTCACAACGAGGGGGACGAGCCCTCCTTCACCAATCCCCGGATGTACAAGCTGATCCGCCAGCATCCCGGCGTGACCAGCAAGTATGGTGCAATGTGCGCCGAGCTCGGTGTGATGAGCGGGGAGGAGCAGAAAGCCCTGCGCAGGGAATACTCCGCCGGGCTGCGACAGGCCCTGAAGACCGCCCGGGAGCACCCCCCCGCGCCCACTCTCGAGCCCTTCCAGGGGGATGATTGGGCGGGCCTTCATGGCCGCTACACGCACGAACCGGTTCCCACCGGGGTGAAGCGAAAGACCCTGGAGGAGCTGGCCGATGCCCTGACCCGCATCCCGGAACGGTTCAACATCCACGCCAAGCTGAGGCGGATCCTGGAGGTAAAGAAGCAGCGCCTGGAGCAGGAGGGAACCCTGGACTGGGCTTTTGCCGAGGCCCTGAGCTTCGCGACGCTCCTGCTGGAGGGGATCCCCGTCCGCCTGAGCGGGCAGGACTGCGAGAGGGGTACCTTCAGCCAGCGCCACTCGGCCTGGTGGGACACCGAAAGCGCCGAGGCGCTGCCCTACGTGCCCCTCAACCACCTGAAGGCCGACCAGGCCCGTTTCTTCGCCTATGACAGCCCCCTCTCCGAGTATTCGATCCTGGCCTTCGAGTACGGCTTCTCCCTGAACTCTCCCCGCACCCTGGTGATCTGGGAGGCCCAGTTCGGGGATTTCTGCAACGGCGCCCAGGTGGTGATCGACAACTTCATCGCGGCGGCGGAAGCCAAATGGCAGCGCTCCAGCGGTCTGGTGATGCTGCTGCCCCACGGCTACGAGGGGCAGGGGCCGGAGCACTCCAGCGCCCACCTAGAGCGCTTTCTGCAGCTCTGCGCAGAGGAAAACATGGAGGTCTGCAACCTCACCACGCCTGCCCAGTACTTCCACCTGCTGCGGCGCCAGATGAAGCGGGATTTCCGCAAACCCCTGGTGCTGATGAGCCCCAAGAGCCTGCTGCGCCATCCCCTGGCCGTCTCCCGCCTGGATGAGCTCACCCGGGGGCACTTCCAGCCCGTCGTGGATGCACCACCGGTCACCGCCGACCTGGATCCCCGGGACGCTGCAGCCGCGGCCGGAGGCAAGGAGCGGGTGGTGAAGCGGCTGATGCTCTGCTCGGGCAAAATTTACTACGATTTGTGGGAGCGGAGGCGGGAGATCCGGGCTTTCGACAGCTGGATCATCCGGATCGAGCAGTTGTATCCGTTCCCCGCCGAAGCCCTGG
>JAFGQJ010000338.1 GCA_016935715.1 Spirochaetales bacterium | reverse complement strand
ACCGCTGTTCTGGCCGGCGGTTGCTTCTGGGGCGTGGAGGCCGTGTTCGAGCGGCTCGACGGGGTCCTGGAGGCGGTGTCCGGCTACTCCGGAGGCGAGGAGGACACCGCCCGCTACCCCCTGGTGGGCACCGGTAAAACCGGTCACGCGGAGTCGGTGCGCATCGTCTACGACCCGCAGCGCATAAGCTTCGCGGTGCTTCTCGAGGTGTTCTTCAATGTGGCTCACGACCCGACCCAGCTCAACTACCAGGGCCCGGACAGGGGGCCTCAATACCGCTCGGCGGTCTTCTACGCCGACGACGGGCAGAGGAGGATCACCGAAGAGTATATCGCGGAGCTGGAGGCCGCCTCGGTTTACCCGAAGCCCATCGTGACGCAGGTCGTGCCGCTGGAGGCGTTCTATCCGGCCGAGGAGTACCACCAGGATTTCATGCGGCGCAATCCCCGGCACCCCTACATCCTGTACTGGGACGCACCGAAGATCGCTCACCTGGAGGAAGAGTTCCCCGGGCTGCTGGCGGATCGATAGTCGACGATCCCGGTCCGGGTTCTGGAGGCCTTCGACCGGGGGCAGGGCATGATCCGAGTGCGGCGGAGTAGCAGGCCCTTGCCCGCCGCGGCGTTCGCACACTACGCTTTGTCTTCATCTTCGGGGCTGAAACGTTCCAGCTGTTCCATGGTGGGCATGCCCTGCCGGGCTCCGAAAGCCAGGCAATTCAGGGCGGCGCAGCGGCGGCCCATTTCCAGGGCCTGCTCAAAATCCCGGCCCGTCGACAGCCCGTGGAGCAGGCCGCCGTGGAAGGCGTCCCCGGCCCCAACGGGGTCCACTACCTCAACCGGAATCGCGGCCAGATGTTCGACAGCCCCTGCGGGCTCTGCGAACCAGCACCCCTCGGCCCCCGCGGTTACTGCGATCCGGGTTTCGAAGCGGCTGCCCAGCTCCTGCGCCAGCTCCTGCGCCGTAGTGGCGCCGTATGCGGATTCCAGGGCTCGCCGGTTGGCCACGATAAGCTCCTGCAGGCGGAAGACCTCCTCCACCAGCGGCAGACCGGCTCCGCACTGCCGGATGGGGTCCAGGTCCACATCCACGGCCAGCCGAGCCCCCCGCGCCTTCACCCGGCGGCAGAACAAGAGCACCGACTCCAGCGGGATCTCACCGATCTCGACCACCACCCAATCGCCCTCTCCGACAGACGCGCTCAGCTCCGTGATTTCGGATTCCTTCAACTGAGCCAGGCTGTTGGGGAGCAGGAACCCCCCCACCCGCCTGCGCTGGGCTCCGGCATAGACGGCCAGATTAAAGGGGGAGCTCAGAGAAGAATCGTAGATTACCCGAGAGCAGTCGACGCCCTCCTCCTGCAGCCGGCCGACGATCTTCTCTGCCAGCCGGTCCCCGCCCAGCTTCCCGAGCCAGAGGGCGGCGCCTCCCAGGCGGGCGACCTGGACCAGGCAGTTGGCGATGGCGCCGCCGCCGAGCACCTCGACGTGTTGGGCCAGGAGCTTTTCAGTGTAGCCGATTCCCAGGTCGGCGGTGCGGATCCGGTAGTCAACGGTCGCCGTTCCGAAGCCGATCACTCTGGATGCGCACATGGCGGTCAGTGAACCGAATCTTCAGCGCTGCCTTCCATCTCCAGGGCGTGGCGCAGGTAAGAGACATCCTCCCCTTTGACCCCGGCCCAGTTCCTGGCGAACAGCAGCTCCGCCTTGCGGCTCAGGGGGTGCTCCATCATTTGTTTGAGCAGGGGATAGCGCATGCCCACCGCATCCACCCCGGCGCTGAGGGCCAGCTCCACGTCGGCAAGGTTTTTCAGGCTGACCGCGATGATCTGGGGGGGGTCCTCCAGCCGGTCGTAGCCATCCCGGATCGTCGACAGGATCTCGAACATGTTCAGGCCGATGTACAGCCCCCGGGAAACGAAGGGGCAGATGCCGAAGGCTCCGGCCGCGGCCGCGACCGCGGCCTGGGCGACGCTGAACAGGGTCGTGGCAATGCAGTGGATGCCTTGTTTGCGCAGCTCAGCGATGGCCTGGAATCCCTTTTCATCCGCGACGATCTTGAATCCCACCCGCGGCGAGATCCCGTGCAGGCTTCGAGCCTTGTCGACAAGCGCCCGGGAGCTTTCCCCGTGGATCTGGATGAAGACTGGAAGCTCGGTGCTGTCGACGATCGCCCGGGTAATCTCCTCCAGGCTCGATTTCCCCTCGAAGTACTGCTCGAAACCCTGGGGATTGGTCAGGATACCCACAGCCCCCAACTTGCTGCAGCGTTCGATATCCTCCAGTGAGCCGGCTCCGTAGATCTTCATGCTGCCTCCCTCAAGTGTGCCCGCAGAGCGGACCTGTGGCCGCCCTGCCAGGCGATCGATCGATCCGCAGCATCCCCTCAAAGCGCCGCGATGCGCCGCAGCTGCTCCATCTGTTCTGCGGCGGGAGCCAGGTTGGCCCCTTCGCGGCAGAAAGTGCCCCGGATCACACCCCGGTCCTTCCAGAAGTGTTTGCACAGGCTGCGGAAACCCTTCCCCTGCGCGATGTACGCCCAACTCTCATTGACCCGCCGCTGCAAGCTGCGGGCTTTGTCCAAGTCCCGCCGGCTGAAAGCCTCGGTGATCTCAGCCAGGAGCCGGGGATACAGATTCAGGCCTCCTCCTACAACCCCGACGCTGCCCACGGCCAGGGATGCGAGATGGAGCATTTCCACGCCCTGAAAGGCGCTGATCTCCCGGCCATGGCACGTGCAGATGTCGGTGAAGGTAACCATGTCCCGGGAACTGTCCTTGAGCCCCACGAAGCTCTTCATCTTCATCAGTCCGTCGACCAGTGCCAGGGAAGGCCTGTGCTCGCTGACCACGGGGGACCAGTACACGGCAAAGGGAGCCCCGACGGCGCCGATCCGATGGAAGTACTCCTCGACCGCCTCCACCTCCGTGGGCACATCCGGCGGCACGACCACCGCCACCCCGTCCAGTCCCACCGCGACGACCAGGCGGGTGAGCTCGATTACCTGCTCCAGGGGAAGTCCGCCGCTGTTGATCATGATCACCTTTCCGCCCCTGTCGACTGCACCGAACACTTCGATCAGGGCTTTGCGATCTTCGAAGGGAAGGTGCATGAACTCGCTGGTGGCGCCCAGAGCGAACAGCCCGCTGCACGATGGCAGGCGGAGGAAGGCCTCCGCCAGCCGCCGGTTTCCCTCCAGGTCCAGCGTTCCATCCTCGAACATGGGGATCACGATGGGCACGAGCACGCCCCTCAGGTTCTTCATTCTTCGCATCGTACTGCCGCCTCCTCCACGCTCGGGATTCGGCTGCCCTCCGCCGGCGGGCAGGTGTAGAGTTCAATATATCGAACAACGTTCATTATGTTGTCAAACAAGCTATCTGCTCACGCTCCGGCTGTCAATAGGTCCTGTCTCCCAGGAAACCAAGGCGCCGGGAGATGGCTACGGCCGTGTCCGCTATCAACTCGCCGAATCGTTTGATTCGCTCGCTGTCCATTTTGAAGTACGGTGTGGCGATGCTGATGGCGGCGACCGGCTCTGCGGACCGGTCACGGATGGGGGCGGCGACGCAAATCAGATCGGTGTTCGCTTCCCGGTTGTCCAGAGCGTAGCCCCGTTCCCGGGTGGTTTCCAGCTCCGTCTTCAGCTCGGCGAAGCTGCCCACGGTATTCTCCGTAACCGGCACGAATCCATCCCGGGCCACCAACCGTTTGACTTTTTCCTCGCAAAAGGCGGCGAGGAGGGCCTTGCCGAGTCCCGAGCAATACATCGGGGAATCCGCCCGGCCCAGTCGGGCCGTGGTGTGCAGGGGTGTGGAAGTCTCGAGGCTGTCGAGAAACAGGAGGCGCCCGTCGTCTTCGACGGCCAGAAAAACCGTCTCTCCGCATTCCTCCAGCAGATTCTTCAACAGAGGGTGCGCAACCTGATGCAGCGGGGTATTTGCGAGATAGGCGACCCCTGCCTCGAAGAGTTTGAAACCGATCTTGAATGTCTTGAGGGTATCGTCCTCCAATTCGAGAAAGCGCCTGGAGCTCAGAGTGTAGAGGATACTGTGAGTGCTGCTCTTCGGTATATTAAGCGCGGAGCTTACCTCGGTTATTGTGACCGGCCTCTTCCGGACCGTGATGTATTCCAGGATCTCCAACGCCCTGTCGACCGACTTGTTCATCGTCATGCCGGATTCCCCCTTGGGGTGCGCTCTGAACGCATCAGCCCCGCTGAAAACGAGGCGTCCGATGCTTCAGTGCCGGATTGGCCAGGTTTTTCGGCCACTGACCGGTAAACACCAGGTCAAGGTCGCGGATCAGGGTTTCACTCTTCTCCACCCTCGCTTCCAGCGAGTATCCACCCACGTGATGGGTGAGCACCGCGTTGGGCAGGGTCAACAGGGGGTTGCCGGGCTCCGGCGGTTCGGTTTCCAGAACATCCAGGCCCGCCGCCCCCAGGTGTCCGTCCCGCAGCGCCTCGACCAGTGCCTGCTCGCACACGATTGCCCCGCGGCTCACGTTGATCAGAATCGTGCCCGGCTTCATCATATGGAATTGGGGCTGAGACAACAGGTGTCGAGTTTCGGATGTCAGCGGGCAGTGAAGAGAGATGTAATCGGATTCCCGCAGCAGCGTATCCAGATCTACCCGCTGGACGCCCCGGCGGTCGAACTCCAACTTCGGGATAAAAGGATCGTGGGCGATGAGTCGCAGCTCGAATCCCCGCAGCTTGTTCGCCAGGTTGCGGGCAATACGGCCGAATCCGATCATTCCCAGTGTCCTGCCGTTCATCCGCCGGATAGGCAGACTGCAGGGACCCCAGACTCCGGAATGAACCAGCCGGTCGATTTCCGTGATCCGCCGAACGCAGTCGAGCAGCAGAGCCAGAGCCTGAGTGGCCACCTCATTGACGCAGTAGGCGGGCTGATGGACCACGCAGATTCCCTGTTCCGTGGCGCCGTCCAGGTCGATGTTGTCGACTCCGATGCCGTAGCGGCCGATCACCAGGCACCTGGACAGACTCTGCAGCAGTTGCTTATCGACGGGCTCGTAGCTGACCAGAAGCGCATCCGCTTCGGCGGCCTGTCCGGCCAATCCCTCTCGTACCTGCGAATCGGTGAGAAAGCGGAGGGCGTGGCCGTTCTCCTGGGCCCAGCGCCTTTCTATCGGGGCATCCCCGAGCATTACCGTGGATACGATCGTCTTCTGCACTTCAAATTGTCCTTGACAGCGGCAACATCATACTATAGTATAGATCGAATGTGAACGTCGTTCAATATTTTGAACAAACGATTCATACGGAAGGAGGTGATAGTGTTCGTCGTCGATCAACTCTCTCGCCACTCTTCTGAAATCCCAAGAAATAAAAACAGGAGGTACGAACATGAGCGCTAAACGTGCTTTGATTGTCCTGCTGCTGGCCGTGCTGCTGCCTTCGGCATTCAACGTCGCGGCATCACCGCAGCAGGAAAAGGCCGAGGGTCCGGCGGTTCTCGAGGTCTGGAAGTGGAAGTCCTTCGTGCAGACCCAGAACGAGTATCTAGAGAAGCAGTTCCGCAACTTCGAGGTGGCAACCGGCCACAAGGTCAATTCCACCTTTCTGCCGGCCGAGGAGATCTACCGCAAGCAGCTGGCCGCGGTGGAAGCCCGCACATTTCCCGACGTTTCGGAAATCTGGGCTCAGAATCTCGACCAGTTCAACCAGATGGGCGTGCTGGTGGAGCTCACCGACGTGTTCAACGAGCTGAACAGAAAAAGCCCCTTCTCGGATCTGATGGCCACGATGGTCAAGTATCAGGGAAAGATCGTCGGTATCCCCCTGACCACCGGAGGAGAGGCCCACTTCTGGCGGAAGGATATCCTCGATGACATGGGCCTGACAGCCCCGGATACCTGGACCGAGCTCAAGAGCACGGCCAAGAAAATCACCCTGGCCGGAGACGTCTACGGATTTGCGACGGCCCTGGGCAGACCGGCCACCGACGGAGAGAAGCTGCTGGAGGTGGCGTTGTGGTGCAACGGCGCCTCGGTAATGGACAAGGACGGCAAGCCCGCCCTGAAATCCGCGGAGGCCAAGACGGCTTTCGAGTTCGTGGCCGGCATGGTCCGTGAGGGAATCATGCCGGAGGGGATCACTTCCTGGGACGACGGAGCCAACAACCGGGCCTACCAGACCCGCTCCGTGGCAGGCGTACAGAACTCCGCCAGCGTATACAACTACATGAACACCCAGGACAAGGAGCTTCTGAACGACACGGTGATCATACCCATTCCCAAGGGCCCCGCGGGGCGCTTCACCGATACGGTTCCCCACGCCGTCGGAGTCAACAAGAGTACGAAGAATCTGAAGGCGGCCAAGGATCTGGTGCTCTACATCATGGATCTGGACCGCTACAACGGCTGGATCAAAGAGGCAGGCGGACAGATCCAGCCCGTCTATCCGGCCCTGGTTTCCGATCCCTTCTGGTCGGATCCGTACCGCAAGCCCTTTATCGAGATGGGAGCCAGGTACGGTGCCTATCAGGGCTATCCGGGTCCGGGAAGCGCGGCGGCCGGAGAGATTTTCTCCACCTACGTGCTTTCCGATACGATCCAGAAGGTCATCATCGACGGCTGGAGCGTGGATCGCGCCCTCGACTGGGGCATGGAAAAGGTAACGGAGATCTACGAGCGCTGGCAATAGAGCGTCAGCCGTCATTAACTGTAAAATTTCACGAGGATACGGCCCGCCAACCCGGCGGGCTGTATCCTTCATGATTCCGGGGGATCATCGTGCGGACACGAACCATGAATCAGGCCCAGATCGGGATGCTCCTGATCATGCCCATGTTCCTCTACGTGATGGGCATGATCCTCTTCCCCTTCATCATGAACTTCTGGCTGAGCTTCACGAACAAGAGGATCGGCATGCCGACCAAAGTGATCGGCCTGCGAAACTACATCTACTGGCTGAAGAACCCCGATTTCTACAAGGTCCTGGGCAACACCCTGATCTACACGATCAGCACGATCGTCTTCAAATTCCTGATCGGTCTCGCCGCGGCGCTGCTGCTCAACCGGAAATTCAGGGGGCGCAATTTTTTTCGCGTTTTCTTCCTCATCCCCTGGATCATCCCCTCCCTGGTCACCTGCTTCACCTGGCGCTGGCTGCTCGATGACCTGGTGGGAGTGTTCAACTTCTTTCTCAAAGCGATGGGTTCGGATCCGGTGGCCTTTCTGGCCCACCCCCGCCTGGCCCTGGTTTCGGTCATCGGGGTGAACGTCTGGCGGGGTTTTCCCTTTTTCACCATCCTGCTGCTGGCAGCCCTGCAGTCGATTCCGGATGAGCTGTACGACGCCGCCAGGGTCGACGGCGCGGGGGCGGTGCAGCTGTTCCGCCACGTCACGCTCCCGGGTATCCAGAAGATCGCCATGATCGCCGTACTGCTTTCGACGATCTGGACCTTCAACGACTTCGTGATCGTGTTTCTCCTCACCAGGGGAGGACCGGGTTATTCGAGCATGATCCTGGTGCCCTTCGTCTACGAGATCGGCATCCGGGGCATGAACATCGCCAGAGCCATCACCTTCCCCGTGCTGGTGTTTCCGGTGCTGCTGGCGCTGATCTTTTTCACATCCCGTACGGTCTTGAGAGGAGATTGAGAGGATGGCGGTACGTTGGAAGCGAGTGGGTTCGGGAGCTCTGGTAGCCCTTGGAATCGGGGTGATCTTCGTGATCATCGCCTTTCCCCTGTATTGGATGGCCATCACATCTTTCAAGCCGTACAAGGAGATCTTTCAGCGGATTCCGACATTCTTTCCGCAGAAGCCGGTGGTGGAACACTACGTGGCCATCGTCCGGGATGGCCTGTTCGGTTACTTCGGGAACAGCCTGATCGTATCCGTGGCGGCCACGGCGGTGTCGGTTTCCATCGGCATCCTGGCCGCCTACAGCATCTCCCACTTCCGCTACCGCGGCCGCGCCCTGTTCAGCCAGCTCATTCTCTACGTCTACCTGTTTCCGGGGGCGGTCCTGTTCATCCCCCTCTTGATCGTCATCAACACCCTGGGTCTTACCAACACGCTCCTGGCCCTGGTCGTGGCCTACCCGGTTTTCGGCATGCCCTTCGCCGCCTGGGTGCTGACCGGCTACTTCAGCACCATTCCGCGGGAGCTGGAAGAGGCGGCCCGGGTAGACGGCTGCAGCCGCATGGCCGCGCTGTTTCGGGTGATCCTTCCCGTAGCCATGCCGGGAATCGTTTCGGCCACGATCTACTGCTTTCTCCTCAGCTGGAACGAGCTTCTCTACGCCTTCACCTTCATCACCTCGGAGGCGAAGAAGACCCTGCCCATGTGGCTGTCAGAGCGAATCCTCGGGGACGTGTTCATGTGGGGTGAGCTGATGGCCGGGGCCATCCTCATGCTCGTACCGATCCTGCTGATCTATTCCCTGGGAACCAAGTATCTGGTAAGGGGATTGACCGCCGGAGCGGT
>JAFGQJ010000337.1 GCA_016935715.1 Spirochaetales bacterium | reverse complement strand
GCCGTGCTCGCCCTGAGCCTCCTTCTGGCCGGCTGCGGCGAGATTTCCCTCAATCAGCTGCTGGAAAGCGAAGAGCCGGGGGAGCTGCGCCTGAATCCGGCCAGCGCCAACGTGCCGGTGGAAACCGTCATGACGGTGCAGGGAAAGGGCGGATTCATACCCTACACCTATGCGATCGTCGACGGCGGTACGCTCGATCCCGACATTCTCGACCCCGAGACGGGGGTCTTTACCGCTCCCGGCGAGCCGGCAACCGTCACCATCGAGGTAACCGACTATTGGGGCAGGAAAGCCCAGGGCACTCTGAATGTCTTCGAGCAGCTGAAGCTCATCTACTCCGGTGAAACGGCCTCACGCCTCACGGTTGCGCTGGCTGACCTTCCTCTGGATTTCGATGCATCAGGCGGCGTTCCCGATCCTGGTTACGTCTTTTCGGTTGAGGGCGAAAGCGGGACAACCTCAATCGATTCCAACGGAATATTCAGTTCGACAGATGCGGGGCAGTACATGGTGGAGGTGTCGGACTCCATAGGGAATTCCGCCATCGCTACGGTCAGGGTGTTGGATATCAACGGACCGCTGACGATCGATCCCGAGGTGGCGTACGTGGTCATTGGCCTTGGCAACAATTTGCAGTTCACCGCATACAACTACGATCCCGACACGTTCGAATTCTCCGTTAAAGATCCGGGGGACGGCTCGTCTACCGGATGGTTCATCGACCCGCACACGAATCCTGCCACCTACGTCGAGCCGTTTTCCAGGACCGTCGACACGATTGTCCTTTCCGATGCCCTAGACACCGTGGCGGCTACGGTCCACGTCCTGTGGAGCGAGCCGTCGGACCTGGAGATCAGCCCCGCCTCCTTCAACGAAGATCTGGAATACGGGGACGAGGTGATCTTCACGGTCAGCGGGGGACTGCCCCCCTATGAGTACTGGCTGGAGTACGACGGCGAGCACGGCACGCTGGAGCAGTTCAACGACACGCAGGCCCGCTACACGGCGCCGAACACCAACACGGTCGATTGGGTCTATGTCATGGACGCCCTGGAAAACAAGCTGAGAGTCAAGACGAAGGTCAGCGGATAGAGTCTGCGTTTCGTGATTTTTCGGCCCTTGCGGGCTATCATTGGAACAGCGAAGAAATCCAAGTCAGTTTTGCATCATGGATCTCAAGAGTGGGGAGCACGGTTTTTACCGTGAAAGGGAGAAGGAGATGAAGGTCGGCAGAGGTTCCGTTCGGTTAGTGAAGAAAATCTTTGCAGAATGTTCATCCTGTGGACGAACAACCCTTCTTGGTGCCGCCGTTCTGGTGGTGCCGGTATTGAGCCTGGTTTTGTCCGGTTGCGGCGATATTTCCCTCAACCGCCTGCTGGAGAACCACGATCCTGGGGAGCTGGGAATCACTCCGCAGATCGCCACTATCGGCACAAGCTCAACGATAGAAATAAGCGGCAAGGGCGGAGTTGGGCCGTACAGCTTTTCAGCGACTGAGGGAACGATCGAGGAAATAGACGGTGTTACCTGCTACACCGCGCCTTCGACGGAGACCGTCGATACCATCACAGTGGTGGACACGTTGGCGTACGAGGCAACGGCAACGATACAGGTCGAGAGCTCGCTGATACTGAATTTCCCCCTGGCCTTGACCGTCGCAGTCGGCGAATCCACGGGTTATATCAAAGCGAGCGGGGAGAGCCCCTACACTTTCGAGCTTATCGGGGATGGTACTCTCGAGCCCAAGTATGATGACCCCGTGAACGATCGTGTCAAGTACACAGCTCCGGCTTATGTGACAACCGCCGTCATCCACGTTGAAGATGCGACGGGAAAGGCCACGGATCTCACCATCACCGTAGTGGCGGCCAGCGGCGGCTGATCGGCGCCTACTTCAACAGCGCTTCCAGCTTCTGCAGGAACTCGGCGAAGCGGTCTCCCTCGGGAGAGGCGGCATAGCTGCGCTTCATCGCCGAAAGGTCCGCAGAGCCGCTTCCCAGCAGGTCGTCGAGAACCTCTATCGCATCATCCAGCGCCTCTTCCTGTCCGGCCTGCAGCTGAACCGTGCCGTAGGTGTCGAAATAATCCTCCATCGCATCGTAGAGTTCGGGATACTCTCTTCGCACAGGTTCGGAGGACAGCACCTCCCGCACCTTGAGTTTCGTGTCCACCAGGTCGAGCACTTTGGCCTGGGATACCCTGGCCGTGCCTCCGCGTGCGCTGAGGGCGGTGTAGCGCTGGCGGAGGCTGCTCACCTCCTGCCGCAGCGCGGCGATCTGCCGCTGCGCGTTCTCGTAGGCCGTGATCTGCTGGTTCTGCCGGTTGATCGTGGTTTGGGCCTGGTCCAGCTCCCGGCTGCGCCGGTCCAGCGTGGCTGTGACCCGGTTGAGCTCCCGGCTGCGCTGGTCCAGGGTCGATCGCAGCTGGTCGAGCTCCCGGGTCTGCCGGCTCAGGGATGCCCGGGTGCGCTCCAGCTCCGCTTGCACCCTGCTCAACGCTGCGGAGGAAACCTGTTCGCCGCCCTCGGTCGCCGTCGCGGTTGTCTGGGCGGGGGGCGTCCCCGTCGAAGAGGCTTCCGCCCGCCGCAGTTCGATCAGTCTGCGCAGGGAGGTGATCAGGAAGCGCTCCGTCGGTATGCGATCCCGCACCGACGGGAGGGTGGCGATCGAAGTTCGGGCGAGATAGCTCTCCAGATTGTCGAGATCACTCAGCGCAGCCTCGTAGCGTCCGCCCTGCAGAGCATCCTGCACGCGGTTGTAGAAAGAGAGGATCTGATCTGCTGCCAGCTGTTCCTGGCGGCGCTGCTCCCGGAGCTCGGCCAGCTGATCCGCCACCTCTGCCTGGGCGCTTTCAGCCGCGGCGGCCTGACGGGCCAGCTGCTCCCTCAGCTCCGCTTCCCGCTGGCTGTACTGCTGCTGTAGCGCATTGCGCTCCAGCTGGCTCCGGCGGTACTGCTCTTCCAAGGCCGCGAGCTGCTCCTCTTTCTCGGCAAGCTCCGCTTCGGAGCGGCTGCGGAAGGCGGCCAGGCGGTTTTCGTTCTCGATGGTCAGGCGCTGCTCCAGCCCGCGCAGCTGATCGGCGATCGCTGCGGAAGACAGGCCCTCTCCCTGCAGCTTCTGCCGCTCCGATTCCAGTTGAGCCTCCAACTCGGTCCGCAGCTCTTCCTCCCGGTCGCGGATCCTGGCCTCGGTGTCGAGCTTCGCAGTTTCCGCATCTCGTCGAAGTTCTTCGAGACGGATTTGAATATCGGCGATTTGCCGGTCCTTTTGATTGAGCTGCTGCTCCGACTCCCTGCGGAGAGCGGCGATCAGCTTGCCTTCAGCGCTGAGCACCGTCGAGGATTCGCGGATCAGGGAGCGTTCCTCCCGGTTGAAAAATGCGAGCAGTGAGAACGCGCCGAGGGCAAGGACCAGCAGGGCTCCGCCGTTGATCAGCATGGGGATCAGGCTTCCCTTCTTCTTGGGCGTGAAGGCGAAGGTCTCCGGCGTGATCTCGAGTCTGTTTTTCTCCATGACCTCGTTGATCTCACCGATGATCTCGACCTGTTCCTCGAAGGTGATGTCCGCGGAGCGAATCGCAGACAGATCCGGATCCGAGGCCGGTTTTGATTGTGGATTTTGCTTTGCCATGCCTTTTGCCCCTATTCTGTTCCTTCGACAGTATAGTGCGGATCGAGCATAAAAAAAATAGCGGCAATCGGT
>JAFGQJ010000336.1 GCA_016935715.1 Spirochaetales bacterium | reverse complement strand
GAGACGGGAGATCAGGACAAGGGAAAGGACCTGGCTAAAAAGCTCGTGGAAGGCGGTACCGGTCCCCTCGAGATCATCGATGCCCTGACCAAGGTGATGGATGAGATCGGGGAGAAGTTCGCCCGGCTGGAGATTTTTCTTCCGGAAATGATGATGAGCGGAGAGGCCATGTCCAAAGTCGTGGAGGTGCTCACGCCCCACCTGAAAAAGGGAGGCGGCGGGGAGCCCAAGGGCAGGGTTGTCCTGGGCACGGTGAAGGGAGACCTGCACGAGATCGGCAAGAACATCGTCAAGCTGATGCTTCAGGCCGGCTTCTTCGAGGTGCGGGACCTCGGCGTGGATTCCGATCCCATAACTTTCATCAAGCAGGCCGAGGATTTCGGGGCGGACATCATCGGAGCCTCGTCTCTGATGACCACCACCATGCCGCATCAGAAGGAGATGATCGACATCCTCAAGGATGAGGGCAAGCGGGACAAGTTCAAAGTTGTCATCGGTGGGGCCCCGACCACGGTGGAGTGGGCCGAGGAGATCGGCGCGGACCTGTACGCACCGGATGCCGGTTCCGCCGCCAGGCTGTTGGCCGGCCTGCTGAAGAAATAACAGACGAGGAGGAACGCACGATGAGCAATCCATACAGATTGTGGGAAATCCAGGGCCGCTCCAACACAGGCCCCTTCTGCGACGAGGATGACTTCCTGCCCAAGGTGTTTTCGCCGAAACTGCGGGAGATCATCAAGAAGTACGAAATCAAGTACGATCCCAAGACTCCGGTCCCGGTGGACGACGAGATGGCCGACCGGCTCTGGAAGGCAGGCTGGGAGCTGTTCCGGGAGGTGGGTCTGTACAACGCCGACACGCACCGGATCATCAGACTCTCCGACCAGGAGATCAGCGAGGCGCTGTACGCCACCTCCGACCGCTACTGGGTCGGCGCCGGCAAGGATGCGGTTTTGTGGAAGCACAGAAGCGTCGAGGATACGGAGCCTCCCTTCTGCATCTTCTCACCCGACTGCACCTGTTCGGAGGAGCTGTTCTACTCGTACTGCCTGGCCTTCATGAAGGAGCCGCTTCTGGACGGGTTCTGCGCTCCGATCCTGGAGGAGTCGATGGGTCAGCTGATCCGTTCGGCCAGTCCCTTCGAGATCAACGGCTCGACCGAGCACATCTACAAGATGCGCCTGGCCGCCAAGCAGGTCGGACGGGCGGGGACCTTCTTCGTGGCCGTAGGCACGGCGGAGCACGACACCGGACAGATCGCCGTGTCGAACAACGAGTGGGGAGTGCGCACCACCGACAGCCGCATCATCGGAACCCTGACGGAGTTCAAGACCGCCGACACCCTGCTGAACCGGGCCGTTCACTGCGCCCAGTACGGCTGCTATTCCGGCAACCTCACCGGACCGATCTACGGCGGCTGGTGCGGCGGCTCCGAAGGGGTGGCCGTGGCCCTGGTGGCCTACAGCCTCAACGGTCTGTGTATCTACGGCACCCAGTACAACCAGCACTTTCCGTTTCACCTCAACTGGGGATCCAACACCACCCGGGAGCTGCTCTGGCCGATCTCCATGGCCGGTCAGGCCATGGCCCGCAACAGCAAGCTTCTGTATACGAGCAACGGCTTCGCCAACGCCGGACCCATGACGGAGATGCTGTTCTACGAGACAGCCTGCCACGCCATGGTCTCCACCGTGACCGGCTGGCACCTGTGGGAGATGGCTTCCACCCGCAACAAGTTCCGCAACCGGGCCACCCCGCTGGAAGCCCGTTTGGGCATGGAGGTGGGACATGCGGTGGCCCGCCAGGGAATGACCCGGGACAAGGCCAACGAAATCGCCCTCAAGCTTCTTTCCAAGTATGAAGCCAATGCGGGGGACGCTCCGAAAGGAGTGGAATACCAGGAGTGCTACGACGTGGCCAAGGCCAACCCGACCCAGGAGCACTACGACATGTACCGCAAGGTCAAGGACGAGGTGGCCAGGCTGGGCGTCGAGTTTCCATACTAGGGCCGGCAGCATCGTATCGGGGCTCGGGGTTTTGGGGCTGACCGCCGCTGCGACCTACCGCTGCGGCTGTCAGCCCCGGTCCGGCCCCGGTTTCAAAAAAATAAATATTCTTGACAACTCCTCATCCGCTGCAATATAAACTTTAACAATATAGACACGCCCGAGGGTGCGACCCTGGCCGCCGTCTTTCGATGACTTCTACAGTCCCAAGCGGGAGCGAACGAATAATGGCATCCATCCCCATGCACGTATACTGGCGTTGCCGGGACCTGCTGAAGCCGGGGATATAAAAGACTAGGAGGTATGAGAATGTCGGACTCTCAACCGAAATCAGTCGAGGAGACGATCGAGACCAGGGGCAAGGGGGCCAGCTTCATCAAGCTCTATCTGGTGGTTCTGGCGATCGTCATCGTGACGGAGATCATCGGGATCATACGAATCAAGGTGGGACCGGGATCGATCGTTCTGCTTCCCATGCTCTACGCCGTGGTGATCGGGATACTGATCACGCCGGACGTGCTGGGAAAGGTGATCACCCCGCTGAGAAAGTTGATTTCCAGGAAAGAGGTGGAAATCGCGGGATCTCTGGTGATGATCTCCCTGCTTCCCCTCGGGGTCAAATACGGAACCCTGGTAGGGCCCAACATCGTGAAGATCGTGACGGCCGGACCCGCTTTTCTCCTCCAGGAGCTGGGTAATCTCTTCACGATTTTCATCGCCCTGCCCATCGCCCTGCTGCTCGGCATGCAGCGCGAGGCCGTGGGGGCCACGGTGAGTATCTGCCGCGAGCCCACTCTCGGGGTCATCGGGGAGCGCTACGGAATCTCCTCCGCCGAGGGCACAGGCGTGCTGGGAACCTATCTGATGGGTACGATTTTCGGAACCATCTTCTTCGGTCTTCTCGGATCCATAGCCGTGTTTACCGGGCTTCACCCCTACGCCCTGGCCATGGGGTGCGGGATCGGCAGCGCCAGCATG
>JAFGQJ010000335.1 GCA_016935715.1 Spirochaetales bacterium | reverse complement strand
GGAAGAGCCGGCGGAGCGGCCGATGCAGGTGCAGGGGATCGGGGGGGAGGCCGCCGCAGCGCACCTCAGAGTCCTTTTCTCGCGGCAGGATCTGCTTGTACCCCGGAGCTGGGCCGTGCAGCGCTGCGCAGCGCGGCAGCTGTACCGGGTCGTGGATCACGAGACCTTCGCTCTCTGCTATTATAACGAGAGGGGCTTCTACCTTTTCTTCCTGTTCCCCGATGCGGAACCGCCCGCCTATTGGTGCACTTTCGTGGATGCCTTGATCGAGCGCTTCCTGTATCTCCTGAACTTCGTGAAAGGTGACGACAGCGTTCCCTTCCCGGCAGTCCTGCAGCTGGATTGAGGCCGGGACCGGGCTTTTCCCCGGCTACTGCTCCTCTTGAAGCCTTTCGGCGGCCAGCCGCTCTTCGATGCGGGTTTTCACCTTCTCGGCCAGGATCCTGGGGCCTTCCGGCAGGTCCGGCTCGCCCGCCTCGTAGCGGGCCAGAAGAGCTTCGAAGCGCTCCAGGGCAACCTGATCCTTGCCCATCTTGTGGTGCAGCAGGGCGATCTCGTACTCCGCCCAGACGTTCCGGTCCCGCTGCTCCGGGTACTGCTCCGCCGGGTACTGCTGCTGGAACTTCTCGTAGTAGGTGATGGCCAGTGCGTAGCGGCTCTCGTCCGTGGCCTCCTGGGCCATCTGGAAGTACTCCAGGGGGGTGAGCCCCTCCGGGATTTCATCCGGGACCGAGGAACAGACCGCAAGCAGGGACACGAAAATCGTAATCAGGAAAAACTTGGGAAGTATGTGGAGTTTCATCAATAACTGTAGATCTCGTCCTTGATCGGCAGGTTTTTCTTCAGCTCTTTGAGGTAGTCTTTGGCGTCCCCCATGGGCTCGTAGTACTCGCACTCCTCGAGGGTTCGACGGGCCACGGTGAAGTACTTGTACACTTTTTCCTCGCCGAGCTTCTTGCGCCATTGCCCGGCATCGCAGCGCACCCGCAGGTAGTACTGACTTCCGTTGCCGGCGGGGACTCGCACCAGCTTGCAGTGGGTGCAGTTGGCGCAATAGACTCTGTCGCTTGATTTGGAGAGGCCTTCTTCCACGGAGCTAATTGCCTTGTGGCCGTTTGCCATGCATACCCCCCTCATCATTTCTGACGGCTTACATTATCATATTCGACTTTCAGCAGTCAATAGTTTAGGCCTACCGCCACGGAATCGTCCGGAAGCCTGATCCAGTAAACCATCCGGTTCGAGAAATATGCAAAAATAGCCATACCATGTATTTTTTTCTTGCGGGCTGCTTATTGGGAGCATATAATTACCCAAAATTCATTCCAAGGAGGTCTGTATGGCTACGTTTCCTCTCTGGCTGGGCTATGTCATCCTCTTCGGTTTGGCTACCCTGCTGACGGTCGTCGCTGCCTGGGCTCACCGGCGGTTTCATATCGATACCGTCGACGAGCTGGTCGCGGGCGGGCGGAGTCTGCCGCTCGGCATCGTCTCCGCCAGCATCTGCGTGTCCTGGATCTGGACCACGACGATCATGGGATCGTCGGAAGCAGGCATGCTGTTCGGGGTCGCCGGTGGCTTCAACTACGGCTGGGGCGCCGCGGTCCCGTTCCTGGCTCTGATTCCCATCGCCCTTTCCATCCGCAAACGAATGCCCCGGGCCACCACGTTCACCGAGTTCATCGAACGCAGATACGGCAAGGTCGCCCACAAATTCTTCGTCGTATTCGCGATCGGCGTGATGACCTACGTGTGCATGGAGCAGGCCGTGGGAGCGGCATACCTGTTCAATACCATGTTCGGCGTTCCCTACAAGCTGGTGGCGATCATCGTGCCCCTGGTCTACACCGGCTACATCGCCATCGCCGGTTTGCGCGGATCGGTGCTCAATGACGTGTTCCAGTTCCTCGTGATAACACTGGTCATGTTCATCGTGATCCCTCTGGTGCTGGTCGCCCTCGGACCCCACGAGATGTACGTCAATCTGGTCGACGCCGCCACGAATCCGGACAATCCGAATTACAACCCTGGAGCGCTGAACTTCTTCAACGGCGCCGCCTGGCGTTACGGGATTGCGGCGGTGGTCATCGCTCTGGGCCAGATCATCCTCGATCAGGGTTACTATCAAAGAGCCATTGCGGCGGTCACACGCAATACTCTGAAAAAGTCCTATCTCCTCGGCGGTCTGTTCGCCTGGCTGCCGATCCCCTTCGTTTGCGGCATGGTGTTCGGGCTGGGCGCTCTGTCCGAGAAGCTCACCCCGGAGGTTACGACCCAGATATCCCCCTACATCGCCTCGATGGCCTTCGGCGGGGCAGGTTTGCTGTTCCTGCTGATGGTGTTCATGGCGGCCATGACGACCGGAGATACCTCGATGGCGGGTATCCAGGCCATGTTGACCGTGGATGTCTACAAACGTGCCAGGCAGCAGGCCACCGAGAAGGAACAGATGCGGTTCGGGCGTCTGATCGTCTGGCCTTTCGGGATCGTAATAGCCATCATCGCCGTGCTGATGGAAGGGGTATCCCTGCTGTACATCGACATCGTCTGCGGCATTATCTTCGCAGCTCCCTGCGCCGCGTTGATGTTCGGCGTGCTGTGGAAAAAACCGTCCCAGCCGGTCGTAGTCGTCTCGATCATTTTGGGTTTTGTCTGCGGAATGGGCGCCTGGCTGCTGATCCCGAACGAGGATGTCAACTGGTTCTGGGGCAACGTGATCTCTCTGGTTCTACCCATCCTGCTGATCATTGTTCTCACTCCGATTTTTCCTTCCAAGTTCGAGTTCACCTCTCTGAGGGGTTACAAGGGACTGATAACGATCAAGGAGGATGAATTGGTTGGAGAGGAAGAGGCATAAAAGAGGAGGTATGTCATGATAATGAGTGAAGCAGCTTTCAAGATCGTGTTGTTCGTGGCCATTGCCTGGTTCTATATTGGCGCCATTCTGGTGTGGCGCTTCGCCATTCCCGAGCTGTACTCCCTGCTGATCAAGAAGCAGAACGTGGACAAGGCGGCAATCCTTGCCAAGGAGCAGGCGCGAAGGAAACCGAAGAAGTAGGAATTCTCCATGACGATCACCATCAGCGTTGTGCAGATCGAGCCCAAGCTAGCAGACAAGAAGCACAATCTTGCCAAGATCGAACAATTCATCCGCGATGCAGTGAAGCAGTCGGAGCAGCCGGACCTCGTCATTCTTCCCGAGCTGATAACGACCGGGTACGAGTGCGGCGATCAGTTCTACGACCTGGCGGAACCGTTTCCCGACGGCAAATCGATAGAACTGGTGTGCCGGCTTGCACGGGAACACAAGACACACATCATGTTCGGATTCGCGGAAGAGGACCGGTCCATGAAAGGGGTGCTGTACAACTCCGCGGCACTGGTGGACGGTGCAGGCTCTCCGCTCGGGATCTACCGAAAGGTCCACCTGTTCGGCGCAGAAACCGAGTACTTCAGGCCGGGATGCGAGTATCCCCTGATCCGCACCTCATTCGGCAGCATCGGCATGATCATCTGCTGGGATACGCTGTTCCCCGAGGTAGCCCGGATCTACGCGATCCAGGGCGCCGACCTGCTGGCCGTGTCCACCAACTGGGAAAAGCCGTATGAGAAGGAATGGGATTTCATGACTGCGGCGCGGGCTTTCGACAATACCCTGCATCTCGCCGCTGCGAACCGGATAGGATTCGACAAGACGCTGGGATTCTTCGGGCACAGCCGCATTCTCGATCCCCTGGGTTCGACCATCTGTGCCATCGACGAGGAAGTGGAGTCGGTGGCCAGCGCCCGGATAGATCTCGACAGGACGCGGCAGTTGAGGAGGGAGTACTGGACACAGCTGCGTGACCGGCGCCCGGACACCTTCGGCCTGCTGGCGCAGCGGTACCAGGCGCCCAGGATGGGTGGGTCGGACTAGAGAACGGGCCTCCGGTCTTTTCCCCTAAGGAGGGCTCCGGGTTCCGGGCGACGTTTCGATGTTCTGCAGCTGCACCCGGAGGGCCGCGTTGTCGGGATCCAGGGCGATCGCCTGCTCGAGATACAGGCCGGCCTTGCGCAGCTCCCCCTGCTCCACGTACAGCCCGGCGATCGTGACCAGGGCTTCGTAGTTGAGGGGATCCAGCAGCAGCGCCTCCCGGAGGAGGGCCATCGCCTCCTCCGGCGCCTGCTCCTCGATCATTCCGGCCTTCAGGGCGAGCAGGGCGCTGCTGAGGGCGGGGGTTTCGGAGCGCTGCAGGCCCCCTTCGATCAGGGCTGCGGCCTGATCGGTCTGGCCCTCCGCCAGCAGAGCCCGGGCGTAGACCACGAGATTTTCCACCGTGCAGCTGCTCTGATACAGCTGCTCGGCGTAGTGGAGAACCTGGGCCGAATCGCCCAGGTTCCTGTAGATCTCGATGGCCTTCAGAAGGTCCTCCCCGGAGCGCTCCTGCTCCAGGATCTCCGACAGGTGGATCGCCGCCTGCAGCCAGCGTCGCATCCGGGTGGCACCCTCCAGGAGCAGCCGCAGGGTGGAAACCCGGCCCGGCTGCAGATCCAGAGCCAGCTGGAGCTCGTCGAGGGCTTCCTGGGTTCTGCCGGCCTCCAGGTGGATGCGCCCGGCCAGCTCGTGGAACTCCGGAGCCCCCGGGAAACGGGTCTGCGCTTCGCCGATCAGCTTCAGTGCTCCTTCGGGATCCAGGGCTTCCTCGTAGAGAACACGGGCCGACAGCAGCCAGGCTTCCCGGCTGTCCGGCTGCCGGAGGCGCAGGAGGTGGAGCAGGCGGAGTGCCTGGGTCCACTTTCCCTCGGCTAGGAACACGCGGGCGCGGAGGAGCAGCGCCGCCGGATGATCCGGCTCTTCCAGAAGGACGCGGGCCACCTCGGAGGAGGCATCCTCCAGCTTTCCGGCCTGATAGTACGCCTCGGCCATGGAATAGCGCAGGAACAGGTCATCCGGCAGGAGGGCGGCGCTGCGCTGCAGAAGCTCGATCGCCTCTTCCGGCCGCCCCTCCCGGATCAGCAGGACGGCCAGGCGCCGTTGGCCGGGATAGAAGGAATCTGTCCGCCGGATGCTGCGCCGGTACTGGGCGGCGGCCTGATCCGGGCGCCCCTCCAGCTCGTGGATCCTGCCCTGGAGGTAGGGGGGCAGGACCGAGGAGCGATTCTGCGCCTCCGCCTGCTGCAGAAGCCGAAGATACGAACCGGATCCGGGGATCCCGCCGCCCGGATCGGTGGAGTCCAGGCGGGCGACGAACAGGACCGGAACCACATGATCGAAGAATCCCTCTCCCAGGGCTGCGGCTCCCGCCTGCGGAGCCTGCCCGGAGGCGGCGCGCTCCAGG
>JAFGQJ010000334.1 GCA_016935715.1 Spirochaetales bacterium | reverse complement strand
GGAACGAAAATCAGGTTGTGGACCTTGCGTACCCGCTCCCCCCAGCGGTAGATATTGCTGATCTCCGCCGAAAGGAGAAAGCGAACCGGGCCGGATCGCCCGCCCTGCGGGCCGGAGATCGGCAGGGGCAGTCCCGCCCCGCCTCCTTCGATCCTGTACTCCCGCTTCAGGCGCAGCAGTCCCTCCTCGGCAGGCTCGAGCTTCTGCTTCAGCTCCTCCAGCCAGCCGGGATGGGTGAAATCTCCCGTCCCGATCACACCGATGCCTTTGATCCGGGCCCAGGCATCCAGATGCTCCGGGGTGAGCTGGGGGCTGGTGGAGATCGAGTAATGGGAGTGGATGTGCAGATCGGCGACAAAGCGCATTTGTTCTATCTTTGCCCTGGGCCGATCTACTTGTCAACGCCACGCGGTTTTCGTATGTTGGAGTGGAGGTTTGACGATGTCGGAACAGTCCATGGATCCGGTACACGGCGACGAGCTGCTGGAAGAGGTCGAGAAGGAAACCAAAGAACCGGACATGTACAAGGTGGTGCTCCACAATGACGATTACACCACCAGGGAGTTCGTGGTCGAGGTGCTGCAGATCGTTTTTCACAAACCGGCGATCGAAGCGACCAAGATCATGATGGACGTTCACAAGAGAGGCAAGGGGGTCGTCGGCGTGTACACGTGGGATATCGCTCAGACCAAGGTGATCCAGGTGCGCCAGATGGCCAAGGCAAGGGAGTTTCCCTTGAAGTGTACGGTCGAACCAGCATGATGCGGAAAAGGTTTCTCGTATGAAAGTCAGCGACGATGTCCAGGGAGTTCTCCAGGCTGCCTACCTCCACGCCAAGGAGCGGGAGCATGAGTACCTGACTCCCGAACACATACTGTTCTCTTCTCTGTTCTTCGATACCACCCGGGAGATCATCAAGGCCTGCGGCGCGGACCCGGAGGCGATCAAGGATGATCTGGACAAGCATCTGAGCGAAACCGTGCCCGTGGTTCAAAACTCGGAGCCGGTTCAGTCCCTCGGATTCCAGTCGGTCATCGCCCGGGCCCTGTTTCACTCGGAAGCCTCCTCCAAGGAGATCGTGGACATAGGGGACATACTGGTCTCCATCATCGACGAGACCAAGAGCTTCGGCGCCTACTATCTGAAGAAGGCCGGGATCAGCCGCTACAGCCTCCTCCAGGTGATTTCACACGGTGGAATTCTGGAGACCGATCCGGACAGCCGGCAGCAGGGTGAGGCGGAATCGGAAGAGAGGGAGGAGGGAGAGGAGGAGGTCGGCGGAGCCCCCGGCAGGCGCAGATTGCGCCGCAGCGCCCTGGAGAGCTTTACCCGCGAGCTGACCAAAGCCGCGCGGGAGGGGGAGCTGGAGCCGCTGATCGGACGAGATGACATCCTGGAGCGCACCGTGCAGGTCCTCTGCCGGCGGTTGAAGAACAATCCCGTTCTGGTGGGAGATCCCGGGGTGGGCAAGACGGCTATCGCCGAGGGCCTGGCCCAGCGGATAGCTGCAGCGGATGTACCGGACCTGCTGAAGGACTACGAGGTGTTCGCGCTGGACATGGGCGGCGTGGTGGCGGGCACCCGTTACCGGGGAGATTTCGAAGAGCGCCTCAAACAGGTGATCAAAGAGCTGGAAAAGAAACAGCGGGTGATCCTGTTCATCGATGAGATCCATACCATCGTGGGTGCCGGGGCCGTTTCCGGCGGGTCTCTCGATGCCTCGAACATCCTCAAACCGGCCATCGCCTCCGGCAGGATTCGATGTCTGGGCTCGACCACTTACGATGAGTTCAAGAAGTACTTCGAGCGGGACAGGGCGCTTTCCCGGAGATTCCAGAAGATAGAGGTGACCGAGACCACCCCGGAGGAGACCTACCAGATCCTCCAGGGACTGCGGGAGCGCTACGAGCAGTACCACCAGGTCAAGTTCAGTGACGAGGCGTTGAGGGCTGCGGTGGATCTTTCCGACCAGTACATCAACGACCGCTTCCTGCCGGACAAGGCGATCGATGTGATCGACGAAGCCGGCGCCTATACGCGCATTCTCGCCTTTCGGGGGGGCCCCGGCGTCAGCCCGGAGCCGTTGCTCACCCAGGCGGATATAGAGAAGGTCGTCTCCAAGATCGCCAAGATCCCCGAGAAGACCGTTTCCGCCTCCGAGGTCGACCGCCTGATGACCCTGGAGGAGGAGCTGAAACAGGTAATCTTCGGCCAGGATTCGGCCATCGAGTCGGTGGTCCGGGCGGTCAAGAACTCCAGAGCCGGCTTCCGCGAGCCGAACAAGCCCGTTGCCAACTTCCTGTTCGTGGGTCCCACCGGGGTCGGCAAGACCGAGCTTGCCCGGCAGCTGGCCGAGCATCTGGGAATCGCCATGCATCGCTTCGACATGAGCGAGTACCAGGAGCGCCACACGGTGAGCCGCCTGATCGGTTCGCCCCCGGGCTACGTGGGCTACGACGAGGGAGGGCTGCTGACCGACGCCATCAGAAAAACGCCGCACGCGGTGCTCCTGCTGGACGAGGTGGAGAAAGCACACCCGGACATTTTCAATGTCCTGCTTCAGATCATGGACTACGCCACCCTCACCGACAACGCCGGGCGGAAGGCCGATTTCCGCAATGTGATCCTGATCATGACCTCCAACGCGGGGGCCCGGGAGCTGGGTAAATCCTCCATCGGATTCGGCGAGCGGACGATCGGCTCCGACGCCATCGAAGAGGCGGTGGATCGGGTCTTCAACCCGGAGTTCCGCAACCGCCTGGACAAGGTGGTGAGCTTCAGCCGTCTGGATGAGCAGGTCATCCTCCAGATCGTGGACAAGGAGATCCGGCTGTTCGAAGATCAGCTTCGCGAGAAGGGGATCACCCTGGAGGTGAGCGATGCGTGCCGCAGGCATCTCGCGGACAAGGGGTACAGCCCCGAGTTCGGCGCCCGGAACATCGGCAGGCTGGTTCAGCAGAAGGTCAAGGATTTCTTCGTGGACTCGGTGCTCTTCGGAGCGCTGAACAAAGGGGGAAAGGCCTACGTGGACCTGGATGCGAAGAGTGGAGAGGTCACGATCAAGACGAGAAAACCCAGAAAATCCGGGAGCTCCAGG
>JAFGQJ010000333.1 GCA_016935715.1 Spirochaetales bacterium | reverse complement strand
GCTGAGAGTTTAAACTTTTTAATCCGCTACCAAATAAAGAGATACAGACCGGGTGTGTTTGAAGTCAAACATGCCCGGCTAGATTGTCTAATAAAGGATACGGTTTTTTCATAATAGTTGATGCCCGGCCGCTCTTGCCGGGGCTGGCGGCGGGGACCCTGCTTCAGCGGATTTTCTTGCGGAGTTTGCGCCCCCTGGGCCGTTCGGCTTTGGTGCTCTGCTGTATCCGCGCCCGTTCGGCCCGCGACTTGTAGAAGAGATACAGGCCGACCCCGATCAGAATCATGATGAAGTTGAGGATCTGCCCGGTGGTGAAGTTGAAGGGACTGAACTGGATGGCTGGATTGGACAGCCCGACCAGTTGGATGGGGAACTCGATTCCCACGTCCGGTTGACGGACATACTCGATCAGGAACCGGAAGAAGCCGTATCCCATGACATAAACGGCCATCATCTGTCCGGGGAATGCCCTGCGCTTGCGGAAGCCGAACCAGAGAACGGCCCAGAGCACGATCCCCTCGAACAAAGCCTCGTAGAGTTGGGAGGGATGTCGGGGGAGGTTGACCATCCCGGCGGCGCCGATGTCCAGCCCTGCCTTGGCCGCTACCTCCCGAACCCAGGGTTCGGAGGCGGGATACAGATGCTGGGGAGGCACGTGGCCCACGAATCTGCCTTCCACGATCTCCTGAGGACGAAAAATCATTCCCCACGGCAGGGTGGTGATGCGGCCGTACAGCTCGCCGTTGATGAAGTTCCCCAGTCGACCGAAGGTGTAGCCCAGAGCGGATCCGGTGACGATCATATCGCCCCACTCCGGAATGGAGAGCTTCTTGATGCGGAGGTAGATGATGACCGCCACGACCGCTCCGAGCAGGCCTCCGTGGTAGGACATACCGGCCAGGCCGGTGAAGCGCAGCTTTCCCCCCTCGAAGGACACCGGCAGGATGATCTTCCAGGGCTGCCGGAGATATTCACCGGCCGGGGCGTAGATGGTCACTGCGAACAGCCGCGCCCCCACGAGCAGACCGATGATTCCCCAGAAGAACAGGTTCAGCACGTCGTCCTTCTGCACGTCGATGGCCTTTTCTTTCACCTGGACCCTGACCAGCTGGTAGGCTACGAAGAAGGCGACAAGGTACATCAGGCCGTACCATCGCAGCGGAAGCCCCGGGATGATCTCCGGGTGCAGCCATTTCGGGAAGGAGATATAACTGAGGATTTGCATCGGCTGTACCTTACCCGCTCAGCTGTTTTTCTTCAATCCTCTTGCGGCAGGTGTACTATTTTTCCCCTGTGATCACCGTTTCGCTGTATTCGGGCAGGGGAGGGTCTTCCCGGCCCCGCGCGGTCCCGGCGTTTCCAGCGGAGCGCGAGGATTGCCCCTTTTGGTAGGAGAACAGCAGAAAGAGGAAAATCAGATCCACGACGCAGACGGCCAGCAGAAGGGTGAAGGGCGCGATGCCGTAGGGAAAAAATCCGATGGACAGAAAGCGCAGGCTCGTGCCCACCGGTTCGAGAACGATCAGGAGCAGGGCGCTGAACAGCCCGAGGATCTTGCCCAAACGAACAAGATTCAGCAGCGCCCGGAACCGCCGTGGATCCAGGTAGAGAAACAGGAGTGCCGCAGTCATCAGCAGTCCGCCGTTTGCGAATACGAGCAGCCAGAACACGGCCTGTCTGTTCGTTTCCAGGATCTGGTGAAAGACGAGCCACACGGCTAGGAACAGACAGCAGAACCGTACCAGCTCCCAAATCGCGTTGAAAAGAAAGAACATCCGGCGGATCTTCATGATTGGTTCGCGCGCCTTGAGTGTAGCCTCGGTCGTGTTTACAGGTCAACAAGCGGCGGGATCTACAATTGACAAATGCTGCGGAATTCTACACTTTTACTACGGGAGTCAACCGATGGAAAACAAGCGCAGGTCCTTCACAGAGCGCACCCTTTGGATCGTGGTAACGGCCTTCCTGGCCGCGGTGATCGTGCTCATCAGTTTTGCCCCGCGGGTTTTGGCCGGAAACCAGGAGGCAGAGACTCAGCGTGTTCTGGGCACCTTTTTCGAAGTGTTTCGTTTCGTGCAGGAAAACTACGTCGATGAGAGCAAGGTCGATCCGGAAATCCTGATAGACGGTGCGCTGCGGGGCATGTTCGAAGCCCTGGACGATCCCCACTCCGCCTACCTCTCACCGGAGGAGATGCGGGACTTGGATGACACCACCATGGGCCGTTTCGGCGGGGTTGGATTGATCATCTCAAAAATCGACCGTGGAGTCGAGGTCGTCTCTCCGATAGAGGGGACCCCCGCTTACAAGGCCGGTGTCAACGCCGGAGATGTGATCGTGGCGGTGGATGGTGAATCCGTGGTGGAACTGAACATGGACGAGGTGTTGTCGGTGCTGCGCGGAGAACCGGGTTCCTTGGTCACCATGACGATCATCCGCGGCAAGAACCTCAGATTCGACGTGCGGGTGGTGCGGGATATGATCGAGGTTCCGACGGTCCGTCAGGACATGATTTCCGGAGGAATCGGCTATCTGCGCGTCATCCAGTTCACGCCGTTGACCACCGAGCGCGTAGAGGACGCCCTGGAGCAGTTCGAAGATTCCGGTTACGGTTCCCTGATCATCGATCTGCGCAGCAATCCCGGGGGACTGCTGTCCGCAGTGATCGACATCGCGGATTTCTTTCTCTCGAAAGGACCGATCGTCAGCACCCGCTCGCGGGTCGCTTCGGAGAATCACGTGTTCTACGCATCTTCCCGCAATACGCTCGTTGCCCCGGATCTGCCGATCGTCGTGCTGATCGACAGGGGCTCGGCCAGTGCCTCCGAGATCTTGGCCGGCGCGCTCCAGGATACCGGCCGGGCTACGATCATGGGAGAAAAATCCTACGGAAAGGGATCCGTCCAGCAGATCAAACGGGTCGGAGATGCCGGTTTCCGCCTGACCATGTCGCGCTACTACACCCCGCTGGGAAAGAACATCGATCAGATCGGTATTACTCCAGATGTACAGGTGCAGGAGCCGGAGTTGAGTGAACAGCAGGAGCAGGCTTTGTCCCGCATCATCGATGAACAGCTGATCACAGAGTTCCTGAACCGCAATCCCGATCCCACGGATGAGCAGATCAGCAGCTTCGAAGCGGAGCTGGAAGCCAGGGATATCCATCTGGATGATCGCTACATCCGACGGCTGGTCCGCAATGAGCTGAATCGCACCAACAACAATCCCCCCGTCTACGATCTCGAGTTCGACCTGGTCCTGCGGGAGGCGGTGAAGTACCTCGAGCAATAAGGGGGCCGATCGTGTTCTCCCGTTTTCAGGTGAACAGCACGGAACGCTGTCAATTCATCGACATCACCTCCTCCGTTCGCCAGGCGGTCCGTTCGGCCGGGGTGGCCGAGGGGCTGTGCACCGTGTTCGTGCCCCACACCACCGCAGGGGTGACCGTCAATGAGAACGCCGATCCCAGCGTGGTGAGGGACATGCTCATGGAGCTGGAAAAAATCGTGCCTTTCCGCGACGGCTACGCGCATCGGGAGGGGAACTCCGCAGCGCACATCAAGGCCTCTCTCATGGGCCCCGCTGTTCAGCTCATCGTGGAAGGGGGAAGCCTGGCGCTGGGGACCTGGCAGGGGATCTACTTCTGCGAGTTCGACGGTCCCCGCCGCCGCTCGGTTCAGGTGCAGGTTCTCGGCACCGCAGGTAGATGAGGGTATTCATACTCCCCCGGAATCCACCTTTCGGACAATTTCTCGACATAGGGGGGGAGGATTTTCACTACCTGGCCCGGGTGCGCCGGGTCAAGGCCGGCGACAGTTTTCCAGGGAGCGACGGACGAGGCGGCCGCTGGCTTTGCACGGTTGAAAGCATCGGCGCCTCTTCCCTGCGCCTGCGGCTGGAGCAATCGGAGACGGCGCCGGAACCTCTGCAACCTTCCATTCACCTGATACAGTGTCTTCCCAAGGCGGCGAAAATGGACGCGATCGTCCGGCAGGCAACGGAAGCGGGGGTACGGCGGATCGTTCCGGTGTACAGCCGCCACAGCCAGGTCAGGCACCGGCTCGAGCGGGAGATGGAGAACAGGATCGAGCGATGGCGGCGGATTGTTCGCCAGGCGGTCCAGCAGAGCGGAGCCTGTCCGGCACCGATCATCGATCCCCCCCGGGAGCTGGAGAACGTTCTGCGGGCTCTGGGCCGGCCCGGGGAGGGGGAGATCCGTCTTTACTTTCACCAGGACAGGGAAGGAAACCAGTCGCTTCACCGGTGTCTATCCAAAACTACGAAAATCGTTACACTTGTTGTTGGTCCGGAGGGGGGTCTTTCCCGGGAAGAGATCGACCTGCTCCGGAAACAGAACTTCGCGCCGGTCACGGTCGGCCGGACGGTACTGCGTGCGGAGACCGCGGCGCTGTACGCGGTGGCCGCCGTGCAGACGGTGATTTTCGAGAGGGAAGAGTGGGAGCCAACGTGAGGACCAACAGAATTCGCATCCTGGATGTTCCCGTGGATTGCGTGGATGAGCAGCAGGCGCTCAAGGCAGTGGAATCCTTCCTCATGGACGGGGAGCGCCATCAGCTGGTTTTCCTCAACCTCAAGAACCTGTTCAAGGGACGGCGGGACGCCGAATTCCGCCGCCTGCTGAGGGAGGCCTCCCTGATACTGCCGGTGCATCCGGGATTGGGGCGGGCAACGCGCTGGCTGCGCAGGCTCAAGCTGCCCGTGTATTCCCCCTTTTCCTTCATCATCCGCCTGCTGTCACTGACCGAGCGGTTGAACCGCACCGTGTACCTGCTCGGGGCGCGGAAGGAGGACATCGAGCGGGCGGAAAGGAACCTGCGGGCCTCCTATCCAAAGCTGCGTCTGGTGGGCCGCTTTTCCGGTTTCTTTCCCAAAGCAGAGGAGAGGCGGATACTCATGGCCATCAAGAAAGCGACCCCGTCGTTCCTGATGATCGGAAGCGGTCTTCCCGGGCGGGATCTCTGGATCCTGAGAAAGAAGAGAGAGCTGAACCCCGGAGTGTACATGTGGGTTGGCGATTGCTTCGAGGTATTCTCCGGAAAACGGAAGACCAGCCGCCTGGCCGCCGAAGGCTCATCCCTGATCTCGATATGCTGGTTCTGGCTGATCGTACTGCTGGCCAGAATCTTCAACCGCTGACGGGCAGCATCCTCGGCAGCTTCGACGACAGCTTCCAATACAG
>JAFGQJ010000332.1 GCA_016935715.1 Spirochaetales bacterium | reverse complement strand
TAGATATTCTCGTAGCGTCCCGAGGCCTGGACTTTGTGGGAATGGGGCCGGTAGGTGGCGGCGAAGAAGTAGAGGATATCGCTCATATCGGCGTAGGAAGGGATGATCGTGTAGCGGTAGTAGCAGTCATTCTTTTCCAGGATAGCCTTCTTGATCTCGTCCTCTTCCAGCTCCGGATCCGTTGATTTCCTCAGCCAGACTCGCAAGCCTCCGTACCAGGCCTTGGCGATGTGAAATAGATTGATCTGCTTGTGCTCGTCCTGATAGTACAGCTCGAATATCCCGGAGACGGATGGAACTTTTGTGATGATCTCATACCGATCCGCTTTGCGCAGGCGGGACCAGAACACCGTGTAATACACGTCCGGCTCTTCGACGAGCTTGGTTACCTTTGGCTCCAACATTGCTCTCCAGACGACCGCGGTTCAGACGAGGAAGAAGGGATTTTGCAGGCCCCGGTAGAAATGATTTCGGAAGCGGGTAAACCTTATTTGCACATCTTGCGGGCCGTCGTCTCCAGGGCGGAACGGTAGGCCGGCCAGGAGTAGTTGCCCTTCACGACGGCCAGGGACTCCGCCTTGGCTTTCATCTTGTCCCAGCAGGACCTGCAGACATCATTGCCCAACACGTTAAAAAAATTTCTGTCCAAAGACGGACTCTCTATCTTTTTACCACAAGAATTACAGACGATTGTAATCATGCAACAAACCTCCTCGTGCTAATAATAATGTGTACCATCGTTCCCGTATTTTCAAGCCTTTTTTGCATTCCCGTTAAAAACGCGACACCTGCCGCTCCTCCCCGATGATTCCCTTGGGACGGGCGGCGGTGAATATCACCAGCAGGACACCGATGATCACGTAGCGGATGTAGGGTGCCCGGGTCTGGAAGCTGGGCGGCACGATCTTCAGAATCAAGAAGGTGGTCCAGGACCAGAGAGCCCAAACGATAAAGGCGCCCAGGATCGCCCCTCTGTTGTTTCCCGTACCGCCTACGGTGAGCATGGTCCAGATGATGAAGGTGCCGAACAGAGGCTCGAACACGCTGGGCTGTATCGCCGCCGAGTAGTGGGCATAGAGGGCTCCACCGATCCCCATGATCATGGCGCCCAGGGCCAGGGATTGCAGCTTGAACAGAAACACGTTCTTCCCGTCCGCCGCGGCCATGACCTCATCCTCCCGGATCGCTCTCAACACGCGGCCCCACGGTGAGCGGATGCCCCGCTCCAGGGCGAAGTAGATCAGCAGCAGAAATATGACAACGATCAGCAGATAAAAATAATTATAGTATGCCGGGGGAATGACGTTGCCGAGGGGCCTCTTGATGCCGATCAATCCCTGAGCTCCGTTGGCCAGCCAGCGTTCGTTGTTGAAGAAAATCCGGATGGTCTCTGCGACCCCGATTGCGGAGATCGCCAGGTACGCTTCACTCAGTCGGAGGGTCAGCAGACCTATCAAAACGGCAATGAGTCCGGCGAACAGAGCGGCGAACAGCACGCCCAGCAGGAAGGGCATGTTGAATCCGAAGGCCTGCTTGACGTACGTTGCCAGGGCTCCGGTGGGCATCCTGGCGGTGAACAGGGCCGAGGTGTAGGCTCCGACGGCGAAGAAACCGGCGACACCGAAATTCAGCAGTCCCGTGTAGCCCCAGTGCACGTTCAGACCCATGCTGAAGATGGCGTAGATCGAGGCCATGATGGCGAAAGACGCCAGAAAGTCGAGCATTCCCATTACGCTGTCCTCCTTCCGAAGATTCCTTTGGGTCTGAAGATCAGAACCAGGATCATGATGATGAAGGCCACGGCGGGCTTGTACGTCGGGGCAAGAAACAGGGTCGATACCTGTTGAGCCAGCCCCATCACCAAACCGCCGGCCAATGCGCCGGTGATGCTCCCTTTGCCCCCCAGGATAACCGCGGCGAACAGGGGCAGCAGGAAGATCCAGCCCATCTCGGGGCGGAGCTGGGTTTCGATTCCGTATAGTATCCCGGCAACCGCGACCAGAAGGCCGGCGACTCCCCAGGCCCAGATCAGCATCCTTTCCACGTTGATCCCCGACACGCGGGCCAGATTGGGATTGTCCGCCAGCGCCCGCAGAGCTTTTCCGGTCTTGGTCCTGCCGAGGAACAGGTACACCGCGGCGACGGATCCCCAGGCCACGATCATGATAAAAATCTCATCGATCCTCAGCTTGATCCCCGCGGGCAGGAATACCATTCCCCGCAAACCCTCGGTGTAGAAGTGGAAATCCGCACCCCAGATGATGTAGACGAAACCACGCAGCGCCCAGGCCACACCGATCGAAGCAATGAAAGCGGTGATGAAGTGGGCTCCGGCGCGTCTCATCCGCTTGTACACCAGCCTGTCCACCAGCACGGCCAGGCCGATCGACACGATGATGGCGGGGATGAATGAGACCAGCAGACCCCAGCTGAAGGAAAAGGGTCCCACGGGTTTGGCCAAAGGACCGATGCGCGACAGCAGCCCTCCGAACAGCAGCGCCAGGTAGGCCCCTACAGTGATCTGGTCACCATGGGCGCAGTTGAACAGATCCGTGATCCCCCAGATCAGGGTCAGACCCACGCTGCCCAGGCCGATGATGCTTCCAAGTACAATACCGTATACAATGACCTCGATCATATTACCTCCCCAAGTAGACCCGGCCGATCTCTTCGTCGTTCATGAGCTCCTGGGACGTGCCCTCAGCCTTCTTTTCTCCGCCTTCCAGGATATAAGCACGATCAGCGCAGCGAAGGGCCTGAGCGTTCTGCTCCACCAGGAACACGGTGACTCCCTGCTTGTTCAGCTCCTGGATTCTCTCGAAAATCTGCTCCACCAGGAACGGAGCCAGGCCGGTGGAAGGCTCATCGAGCAGGAGCATTTCCGGATTCAGCATCAGAGCACGGCCGATTGCCAGCATCTGCCGCATGCCGCCGCTCAGATCCCCCGCCCGGCTCCTTCTTCGATCCGTCAGATCGGGGAAAAGCTCGAACACCTCTTCCATGCGCTCCCGGAAATCGTCCTCCCGGATGAAGGCGCCCATCTCCAGATTTTCCTGGACCGTGAGGGCGGCGAAGATATTCTCCTCCTGGGGAACGTAGCTCATACCGAGACGGGCAACCTTCTCCGGCTGCAGCCCGGTGATATCCTCCCCGTCGTAAAAGACCTTTCCTTCCCTGGGAGACAGCACCCCGAAGATCGTGCGCAGGACCGTGGTCTTGCCGGCGCCGTTGGGGCCCAGCAGGGTGACGATCTTGCCCTCCTCCACTTCCAGAGAAAGCTTGTGCAGCACATCCATGCTCCCATAGCCGGAAACCACGTTTTCGATTCGCAGCTTGCTCATAACGTCACACCTCCCAGGTAGACCTCCAGAACCCGTTTGTCGCTGCGAACCTCCTCCGGCGTGCCCTCCGTGAGCACTTTCCCCCGGTCCAGGACGATGATCGGATCGCAGATGTCCATCACGAGCTCCATCTCGTGGCCGATCAGAAGTACGGTGACGCCCCTCTCCTTTACCAGTTGACGGATACGGCTTGCCAGGGTTCGGCGCTCGGAGGGATTCACGCCGGCGCCGGGCTCATCGAACATGATCATTGTCGGGGCAGCCATCATGGTACGAGCCAGCTCCAGCAGACGTTTCTGTCCCCCCGAGAGATTGCCGGCGTACTCGTCCTTCAGGTGAATGAGGTTGACGGATTCGAGACTATCGAGAGCCTTGTCCCGCAGCTCCTTCTCCTGCTCCCGAACGGATTTCGGGAGGAACCACGTACGCAGGAGCTTCTCCCCCTGCTGCTGCGGCGGAACCAGCATGACGTTTTCCAGCACGGTCATCAACTTCAGCTCCCGGCTGATCTGAAAGGTCCGGCAGAGGCCCTTGTGAAAGGTCTGATGCAGGGACAACCCGTCGATCCTCTCATCCCGGAAGGTTATTTCCCCTTCATCGGGTTTGTAGAATCCGGAGATGAGGTTGAAAAGTGTCGTTTTCCCGGCTCCGTTCGGACCGATCAAACCGGTGATGCGGTTCGCCGCTACATCGAAGCTGACTCCGTCCACCGCTTTGATACCTCCGAAGTACCTGCGAACATTGCGCAGGGACAAAATTGGAGAATTCTTGTTCGAGTTCAAAGCTTCCTCTCCTCGCGTCTCGTATTCGTGAAAGGTGACAGCGAATTATATCCTCGGGTTATTTACAGGTCAAGAAAAATTAAACGTCAAGAAAAATTTAAAATCCCGTCGATTGAGCGGATCGGATCCGGACTCCTGCCCGCCGGCCTTTCCCCACCTACTCCTGGCGGCGGCGTCGGGATTTCACGAAACGGGCGAAATCGTTGATGTTGCGTACTACGATTTTCTCGGGAAACAGCTCCACCCGGCGCTGGTTGATGAAGTGATTGATGACCTGCCGGCACTTTTCCGGGGAGATCCCGGCCCAGTGGGCCACATCGTCCACGGTGGTGTTGAACTGCATCGTCTCCACCTCCGTGGTGTCCACCGGCTCGTGCTCGGCCAGCATCAGGAACACGTCGGCGACCTTCGCCTCAACGTCATCGAGGGTGAGTATCTGGAACTTCCTCTTCTGGTCGTGGATTCTCATGGCGAAGAGCTTGAGCAGGGTCAGAGCCACCTGCGGGTTTCCCTGCATGAGGATGTCGAAGTTCTCCTGGTTGAACTCCAGGGCTGTGACGTGGTCCATGGCGATGGCCGTGGCCGAGCGGGGGGCCTCCTCCAGGATCGCCATCTCCCCGAAGATCTCCCCGGGGTTGAGGACGGCGATCGTCTTTTCCAGATCCCCGAAGATCTTCACGATCTGGACCCTGCCGGCCTGGATCAGGTAGAAGTTGTCCCCCGGCTCGTACTCGCTGAAGATGACGTCCCCGGCCTGGAAGGTTTTTCGGAAGCGATTGAAACCGTCGGCTGAACCGTTCATTGCTCCCCTCCACCGAGATCGCGCAGCGCTTTCCTGACTTTTCGGCTGACCGCGTCCTCATCAGCGGTCAGGGAGAGGATCTTGTTGTAGAACCCCTTGGCCTTGTCGGGATCCCCCTTCTCCACGTAGCAGTTGCCCACGTAGTAGAGAGCTTCGCGCAGTTCCGGATGATTCGGGTATTTCTGGATCATCGTAGTGAAGGCCTGGATCGAGGCGTCATGCTGCTTGAGATAGTACAGGGAGCGTCCCATTTCGTACTGGCTCTTGGCCGTGTACTCTGCGTCCTGGTTCTCGGCAACGATCTTGCGGAACTGCACCAGGGCCTCCTGGTACTTCTGCTGACTGAGAAGGCTGACCGCGTTGTAGTACTGCTTGGCCACTTCGGACATCTCCTGGGACTGGTGGTCCTCCTCGGGCTTGGGAACCGCCTTGGCCGGCGCTTCCTCCCCGGGGATCACGGCCGGTCCCTTGCCCTGACCGTATTTTTGCAGGTACTGCTCGGATACCTGTATCTTCTGGGTCACGTCCGAGGCGTAGCGTCCCGAAGGGTAATAGGTCAGATAGCGCTGGTACACGTACAGCGCCTGGGAGTAGCGCTTGTTCTTCAGGTAGTACTCCCCGATCCGGTACAGCCCTTCCTCCGGCCTGATCTGCTCCTCCGAGAAGATGAGATTCTGGACCTGCTTGTGGATCCGCCGCAGCATGTTGGAGTAGATCCGCAGCATCTTGACGATGATCCGGGTATTCTGGAGCGCCAGCTGTTCGAACTCGGGGACGGTGAATGCCACAGCGACAGAATCCGTCAGAACCTGGGCGGTCTCCTCCCGGGCATAGCGCCCAAGGGCGGATCGCACCCCGAAAAACTCCCCCGTCTTGATGAGGTCGTGGATCTCCTGCCCCGTCTCTATGTCGGTGTAGTTCAGGCTGACCTGCCCGCTTTTCAGGATGAAGATCTTGTCGCTGATATCCCCTTTGAAGAAGATGATCGAGTTCGCTTTGTACTGCATTGCCTTCGGCGACACGGGATTTCACTCCTCCATTAGAAGACTAACTGCCAAAGGGCAAATAATCAAGGACCTTCTTGAAGCCCACGGCGCGGCGCACCCGCTCCAACAGCCCAGCCGGATCCCCCTTGACACACATCCGCCGGCCCTGGACCTCGATCGTCGTGTAGTCGCACTCCCGCCTGCGGAACAGCTCCTCGTACCGGGCATTGCCGTAGATCGGAGTACCCTCCTGGATCATCAGCTCGATATCCTCCATGCGGGTGGACACCAGCGCCTCGTAAGGGTCAACTTCCCGGGCTCGGACAAACAGCAGATCCGCATACTTGCCTTGCTCCACCGAACCGATCATCTCCTGCATCCAAAAGGCCCTGGCCGGGTTGATCGTCACCATCTTCACCAGGGTTTCGGCATCGAGCTGCTCCCCGTACATGCGCCGGTATGCGTAGCGGGCGAAACGGATCTCTTCGAGCAGGTTCACCGAGCCGGTTGCGGTGGAGTCGGTGCCGATGCAGATATTCACGCCTTCGTCGATCATCTTGCGGATCTTGCAGGTGACATTGAACATGAATATGTTCGAGGCCGGACACCAGGCTACGCTGGCCCCGGCGTCGCGGACCTTGCAGATGTCGCGGTCGCTGAACCCGATGCAGTGAATGAACACGTCGTGATCGTCCAGGCAGTTCAGCTCTTCCAGTATGTCCACCCCGGATTGGGATTCCGCGTCGAAGCCTTCCTCCAGGTGGGTGATGAACGGATGTCCCCGCTCCACTGCCCGGCGGTGCTCGATCTCAATCCCGTCTCCCCAGTTCAGGTCGAAGGAAGAGCACTCGTGAGCCAGGGTGTAATTGTTGATCACCCTCACGGGCAGCGTCGGTATCAGGGGTTCGTTGAATTCATGCGGGAAATGATCGTTCACGGTCAGCACACCGGAAAACAGGTTCTTGTATGCAGACAGGAGGTACATCTGGTCCACGGAGATCTTCGCCCGCTCCTCCAGAACCGTAGAGCTGCGCAGGTCCCGCTCCCAGTACGACCAGTTGAGGTAGTAGTCGCCGTTGGTGGGTCCGATGCGGGGCAGGTAGTCTCCCCGT
>JAFGQJ010000058.1 GCA_016935715.1 Spirochaetales bacterium | reverse complement strand
GAAAAAACAACGGAATTGGAGGTACGGATAGATGAACGTGCGAATCGACAGGGATGAGTGCACCAGCTGCGCCCTGTGCTGGGACGGCTGCCCCAACGTGTTCGAGGAAAACTCCGAGGACGGCTTCAGCCAGATCGTTGCCAAATACCGCAGCGGCGGAGATCCGGCCGCGGGAGAGGTGCCGGAATCGGAGCGCGGGTGCGTCGAACAGGCGGCGGAGGACTGTCCGGTGGAAATCATCCATGTCGAAGGATAGGGCGCCCAAGGACGGCTGGAGCGCGGTCACGCTCTGGAGTATTTTCGCCCGCATCTTCCGGGTCTAGCTTAAAGGATCCAGCAGGCAGAGGGACCGTCAGCGTGATCGGCGAAGTCTTCTAGGAATCGCCTGCAACGTCCTCCAGCACGCGGAGGTGGACGAGGCGCTGGTGGCCGTCGGAAACCGCATCACCGCGGTACTGCCGGTGACGTGATCCCCCCTCGGCTCGACCCGCCTCGATGGAGGCGGCATTGCTGGCGGTGCAGAATCGTCCCTCCCGGCCCGCGTACGAAACCCGCTCAGGAGGATTCAATACCTCTGCGCAGCCGGAATCCGAGCACGATCTGGGATACCCCGATCAACAGCAGAAACACTCCGATCAGAACGCCGATGGCGATCGCGCCGAAATTGTCGAACGCCCACAGAGCCAGACCCAGGATGACCGCCAGGGCTCCGGTGAGCAGGAGCCGCCAGTCCCGCTCTCCCTGCCTGCCCCGGCGCACGGCGCCGGCCAAACGCAGGATTCCCCCCAGAACCGCCCACGCACCGATGAGAATCACCAGCACCGTCACAGTGACCCGGGGCCAGATGAAGGTGAGCACGCCGATGGCAACAGCCAGTCCTCCCTCCAGCAGGGCCAGCCTCCGTCCGGGCTCTTTCCTGGCGCCCCCAAGAGTGGAGATCACGGTCAGCACACCGTCGACCGCCAAAAAAATGCCGAAAAGCCGGGCCAGGGCTACCACGGTGGCCCCCGGCAGGATCAGGGCGATCAGCCCCACCACTGAGGCCAGCGCGCCACGGAGGACGATCATCCACCAGTTTCGATAGTACAGGATAATCATGTTTTATCCCTCCCCACGCACGGTTTGCCGACTTTTACCCGTACCGGGCTTCGCCGGGATCAACGACCACCAATACTGAAACCGGTACATCATCCTCTTCGCTCCTCCAACTATGAAGATACTCAGCGGAGTCACGAAGTCAAGCAGGGGCGCTCTGCCCCTTGACTGCATCAGAAATCCATTGTAATTTGTAGGGGTACTAAACGCATGTGCAGCAGACACGGCTCCTGCTGTGCTTCGGCGCATCTTGTTCAGCGGCGGTTCCGCCGCAAGTCTGCCGGAATCGGCAATCCATCGAAAGGCCAGTCACCCACAGCGATCTGAATAAACGGCGTCCCCGGCGGGAAGCGGAAACGCAATCGAGACCGACTGGCGCAGGGAGGGAAACGATGAGGAAAACACGAAGAACCGTACCGGGAAATCGCGAGAAGAGCGTGCTGGACATATACTTCACAGAGTTGAGGCGAATTCCTCTGCTTTCACGGGAGCAGGAAAAAACCTGCGCTGCCCGGGCCAGGGACGGGGACCGGGAGGCCAAGGACGTGCTGATCCGTTCCAACCTCCGCTTCGTCGTGCAGGTCGCCAAGAAGTACAAAAACTGCGGCCTTCCCCTGTCCGATCTGATCAGTGAAGGGACCATCGGCTTGATGAACGCGGTGGACCGCTACGACGTGGATCGGGGCTACCACTTCATCTCCTACGCTGTCTGGTGGATCCATCAGGCCATTCTCAAGGCGATCTCCCAAAAAGCCCCGCTGATCCGGCTGCCCATCAACAAGGCCGCCGAGGTCTCCAGGATCAAGAAAATGATCGACGCCCGGGAGGAGCAGTCGGGCAAGCACAATGTCCTGCGCGGCGTGGCCAAGGCTGCAGGCAAGGACATGCGGAGCATGGAGCAGCTGCTCAGCATATCCCAACATCACCTCTCTCTGGACAAGGAGGTCAACCACGAGGAGGATCCCAGCCCGCTGAAAGAGCTCGTTGCGGATCCCGCCGGCAAGGATCCCCAGGCGGAGGTGGTGGAGCGGGCGCTGTCCGAAGAGATCTCCAGGGTCCTGGACACCCTCAGCGAGAGGGAGGCGGAAGTGATCAAGGATCGCTACGGCCTGGAGGACAGGCTGCCCCTATCGCTGAAACAGATTGGCGAACGCTACAAACTATCCAAGGAGCGGGTGCGGCAGCTTCAGATCAGGGCTTTGACGAAACTGAAAGAACCGTCGCGGAACGCCAGGCTGCGTAACTACGCCCGTTGAGCGGACCCGCCGGTTTTCCGGCGGCTTCCCGGCTCCTCCTGCCCGGTCGGCCCGGCGGAGCTCGCGTCCGCGGAGGAGGCACCCCTGGCTCTCCTCCCGCCCTCCTTCACGAACAGAGCCAGAATCACGACCGTGATCAGGGCCGTGACGCCGCCGAACAGGAAGGGGGCGGCGGGGAGGAGGGAGAACAGCACTCCTGCCAGGATGCTGGCAGGGAGCAGGCCCAGCCCCACGACGGTGTGGTAAAATCCCAGGGCCGTGGCCTTGGATCCCGCAGGGGCGATGTCGGAGACAAAGGCCTTCTCGATTCCCTCGGTCATGGCGTAGTACACCCCGTACAGCGGCCAGAAACCCCACAGCAGGAAGCCGACCGAGGGCCGGATGAAGCCGAAGGCCAGGTACACCAGGCCGTACAGCCCGTAGCCGGCCATCAGCATTCGGCGCCGGCCGATCCGGTCGGAAAGGGAGCCGAACCCCGTGGACAGAGCTGCGGTGGACAGGTTGAACACGAGGTACATCAGGATCACCGTGGGCAGGGCGAAGCCCAGATCCATGCTGCGGAGCAGCAGGAACTGGTTCGAGGAGTTGCCCAGGGTGAAAATCCCCTGAGAGAGGAGAAACAACTTGAAGTTTCGGCTGTAGCGGCGCACGTCCAGGTTGGGCCTGGGCCCGCCTCGGCCCCCGGTCCGGGCTTGCTCGCGGAGGAAGAAGAGGAAAAGCACGCCGGCGGCCGCCGGGATCAGGGAAACGAGAAATATAATGTAGAAAGAGCTGAGGCTCTCCAGGTTGCCCGTGGCCGGATCCAGGAAGCGCCGGGCCAGGAAGTAGGCCGCCACCGCACCCAGGGTGGCTCCGGCGAAGTCCATGCCTCTCTGGAATCCGAAGGCCCTGCCCTGGAACTCCCGTGGCGTGGACTCGGAGATCAGGGCGTCTCTCGGGGCGGTGCGGATGCCCTTGCCCACCCTGTCCAGGAATCGCGACAGCAGCACGAAATACCAGCCCAGGGAACCCAATAGGAGCAGTCCCCTGGCCAGGACCGAGGCGCCGTAGCCCCCGATGGCGGGCAGCTTGCGCCGGCGGATACGGTCCGAGTAGTATCCGGAGAACACCCGCAGAACGCTGGCGCTGGATTCCGCCACCCCCTCGATCAGTCCCAGAGCCGGGCCCAGCAGGGCCTGACGGTGGGAGAGGATGAAGCGCACGAAGGCCTGGAGCAGGGGGTAGATCATCTCCGAAGAGACATCGGTGAAGAAAGAGGTGAAACCGGTCAGGACCACGTTGCGGCTCAGACCCCGTTTATTGTTCGACATCCGAATCCCCCGCACTCTACACTACCGGTTCCTGCACCTTCCGCATAGTCCCGATCACCCGGCTGTGTGCCGTTGCGGAGGGACGAGCGGTGCAATCCCGACCGCTTACCCCGGCCCTAGGGCCTGCGGCCCAGGGTCAGGGACAGCTCGATCCGCTGTCCTTCACGAATCACGCTCAAATCGACCCGCACCCCCGCACCGATCTTGGTGAGCAGAGGGCGCAGGTTCACGGGCCCCACCGCAGTCCCGTCTATTGCCAGCAGCACGTCTCCGGGCCGCAGACCCGCCTGCTGCGCAGGTCCGTTCTCCAGTACCTGGCTGATGAGAACCCCGGATTTGGCTTCCAGGTCGTTTCGAAGACGCCACTGATCATCCACATCGGCGACCATCACTCCCAGGTATCCCGCGTGGGACCTGCGCAGCCGCAGTGAAATCTCATCCGCTTCCCGCCGCACGGTCAGGGCCAGGCTCTGACCCGGGCTCACCGTTTCGAAGGCCCGCCTCAGCTGCTGAGGGCTGGTCGGCGTCCTTCCGGCCACTTCGATCAGCATGTCTCCCGCTTTCAGACCTTCCTTGTCGGCGGCCGAACCCCGCTCCACCGCGGTCAACCGGGCCTGGGCCTGCCCGGTCACAGATTTCCGCCCTCCGGCCATCTCGACGGTCGCGCCCATCCACTCCGCGTAGACCGTGGACGCAGGGGAGGGCCTCATCTCCGCAGCCAGGGCTACGGTATCGGCAGCCAGCCTCACCACCTCCGCCAGTCGGGGATAGCTCAGCCGATCGGCCTCATCGTCGGTGCCGTGGTAGTCCTCGTGCATGCCGGTGAAGAAGAACAGAAAGGGGATCCCCAGCCGGTGAAAGGGATCGTAGTCGCTCACAGCCGCCTCCGGGCCGCCGGAAAACCGCAGGGACAGCTGCTGCTCCCGGTTGGCCTCTTCCAGAAGGTCCTGAAGCTCCGGAGAGGAGGAGGAGCCCATGACCTGCAGCGGTTGGTCGGGATTTCGGCCGATCATGTCGAGATTGATCATCAGCACGATCTTGTCCGTCTCGATTTGATCGGAGGCCATCTTACGGGAGCCGAGCAGACCCCGCTCCTCGCCGGAAAAAGTGGCAAAAATGATGCTCCGCGACGGCGGCGGATCCATCTCGGAGAGGACCCCGGCCAGTGCCAGCACCCCGGCTGTTCCGGAGGCATTGTCGTCCGCTCCGTTGAACACCGTATCCCCATCCCCGCTGAAGGTCCCCAGGTGGTCGTGGTGCGCACCGATGAGGATCCACTGGTCCCTCAGGATCGGATCCGAGCCTGGAAGCAGGGCGGCCACGTTGCGGGCCCTAATCTCCTCTGCGCTCTGCTCCGTGGCCACGTTCAGCATGACGGTCGCCGCGCCCGGCTGCAGGCTGGAAGGCGCGCTTCCGCGGTCCAGGCTCCGCTGCAGCTCGCGCAGCTCCACTCCCGAGGCGTCCAGAATCTTCTGCGCGAAGCCTTGTGAGATGTGGATCGCAGCGATCGGCTGCCGGTCCGGGCGGTAACGGCCCAGGGAAGCCCGCTCCAGGGCCAGCGGACCCTGCAGGCGGAAATCCTCCGCCCCGGTTGAGCTCTGCGGGTCGGTCACCAGCAGCATGCCCGCCGCCCCGTGGATTCCGGCATTCTCGGCCTTGGTCAGGAACAGGGAATGCCGGGTCAGATCTGCTCCCTGAAAATACTCGGATCCGGCAGGGCTGAACGGTTCGTGGCGAAGCAGCAGCACGATTTTTCCCTCGACCTCCATTCCCTCGTAGTCGTCGTAGCCGTACTCCGGCGCGGTAATGCCGTAGCCGGCGAAGACCAGCTCTCCCTCCAGGGCTCCGGTGGCGGAAAAGTCGAAGGGCCGGAAGTCCTCCCCCGGCAGGGCCTCCAGGGTCTTGCCGTCGCTTCGAACCGCCAGCCTGGTGCTCCGAGCGTCGTAGCCTCCCCGGTAAAGGGTAAACTCCAGGAAGTAGTCATCCCGTCCGGGCAAGGGATCCAGTCCCAGCAAGTCGAAGGTCCCGGCGATGTACCGCTCAGCCTCGGTGATGCCGGGGGTGCCCACCTCCCGGCCGCCCAGGGAGTCGGAGGCGAGGTAGCCCACGTGCTCTGAGAGGATGGCCTGCAGGTCCTCCTGATCCGGCTGCCGCTGGATCGGTTGCAGGCTCGATGTTTGGCTGTGCCCCGAATCGCCGGCAGCTGGTCCGCAGGCCGACAGAGTCGCCAGGGCTAGCGGGATCAGGATACGTGGCAGGAGCCGGTTCATACACGATGCTCTCCTCTCTACGGTTCAACGTACTCACGGAGGCGGGGGACGGGCAAGCGGTCGGGCTCAAAGAACGGGCCGAACTCGAGGCTCGGCGGCGCATCGGCGCCTCCCGGATCTTGCCTCCGGGTCTCGAAACATGGTATCGTTGCGAGGTAGCAGAGGGCACACCCATCTACACGCTTCCCGCGCCCATGTCTGCGATCCCTGATTTTGCCACGGGGAGAGAAGTGGATGGCAAAAAGAAGGAAGCAAGAGAAGCAAACAGAGTAAGCCGATGATTCCTTGCCTGTCAGAACCGGCGCCTCCGCCGGTGGCATGAACCCCTGATGACCTTCTTCGCCAATCTGCCCCCGCGGAGCAAGATGAGCGCCGTGGCTACCCGGCGCCTCGACCCCGAACACCGCAACGACCTCATCCTTCCGGCCTTCGAGGACATCACAGGACGCTCGGGTGGAGAGTTTCGGGGATGAGCCGGCTGACGGGGCAACGGAAAGAACGATCCGATCTCCCAAGGCCGGAGGGGGGGCCGCCCGATTCGGGGCACCAGCTGCACGAGCTTCGGATCCACCAGGTCGAGCTGGAGATGCAGAACGACGAGCTGCGGGAGGCCAACCAGAGGCTGGAGGAGGCCACCCGCCGCTACCAGGGACTGTACGACTTCGCTCCGGTGGGCTACTTCACCCTCGATGCAGAAGGCAAGATCCTGGAGCTGAACCTGACCGCGGTGGAGATGCTCGGCAAACCACGCTCGGAGCTTCTGGGCGGGAACCTGTTCCTCTTCCTTGCCCGGGAAGACCGGGACATCCTCGCCCGGCACCTCCGCGGAGTGTTCCGAAGCGACCGGGCTCTCGCCTGTGCTCTTCACCTGCGTTCGGCGAAGGGAGGAGAACGGCATTACCGGATCCGCAGCCAGCTGCTTGGCGATTCCGCCGGTGGTCCCGCCTGCCGCAGCGCTGCCATGGACATCACCGCCGCCCGCAACGTCCAGAGGAAGCTGGTCGCGGCCAACCGCCTCAACCGGAGCATCGTGCAGGCGGTGGCGGATTCACTGGTGGTGCTGGACGGCAAGCTGCGGGTGCTCTCGGCAAACACCGCCTTCTACCGCAATTTCGCCCTGGAACCATCCGGGATCGAGGGGAGATCGATATGGACGCTCAGCCGGGGACGCTGGTATCCGGAGGAGCTGCGCCGGAACCTGGAGCGGCTGGCTGCCCAGGGGGTGCCGTTCGAACGGCTGGAGCTGTCCGTCCGGCTACCCGGCATCGGGAGGCGCGATTTGTCCTTCGCCGGTACGCACCTGGAGGAATCCGGCGAGAGCTCCCGCACCATCCTCCTGTCCATCCGGGACCTGACCGAGCAGAAAAGATCGGAGCGCCGCATCCGCCACGCCGTGCTCAGGCTTGAGGAAGCCAATCGCCAGCTCCGCCAGTTCGCCTCGGTGGTCTCCCACGATCTCAAGAATCCCCTGCGGGCCATCGCCAACTACGCCGGTTTCCTGGAGGAGGATCTGGCTCAGGCCCTGCCGGAGGAGCAGCGGGGCTACCTCAGAGGGATCCTGGCCGCTGTCGAGCTGGCCGAGGAGCAGATTACGGGTCTGCTGGAGATAAGCCGCATCCGGGAAACCAGGATGGAGTGCAGGAAAATCCGGTTGGGCAGCCTGATCGACAGGCTGGTGGACACCACCAGCGGGGCCAGAACGGAGGCGCGGATCCTCTGCAGCGGCTCCTGGCCCACTCTGGTAACTGAGCCTACGCTGCTGCGTCAGGTGCTGAGCAACCTGGTAGACAATGCCATCAAGTACAACCCGTCAAAAAGCAGGAAAGTCGAGCTGGGCTGGTGCCCGCTTCCGGAGCGCCAGGTGGAGCTGTACGTGAGGGACAACGGCCCCGGAATTGCGCCGGAGCACCAGGAGAAGATCTTCCTGGCCTTTCGCCGCCTTCACTCCCGCAAGACCGTAGAGGGAAGCGGCCTGGGACTGTCCATCGTGCGCACCGCGGTGGACAGGCTGGGCGGTTCGGTACGCCTGGAGTCCGAGCCGGGCAAAGGGAGCACCTTCTATGTGCGCCTGCCCATCGACGGCCCGGAATCCGACCCGCAGCCCGCGAGCTGATGGGTCCGGGCCACCGCGCCACTGACAGGTTCAGTTTCCACGTTTCTTTCCCACAGATCCCTGTCGCGGGCGTGAAGGCTGCGGGGACAGCTATCGCGGGGCCCTGGAGAGCGGCGGGCCTCAGCGGATCAGCTTCGGCTGGACGCTCTTCTCGATCCCTGCCAGGGCCTTGGACACTGGACAGTTGTTCTTGGCCTTTTCGGCCAGCTCCCGAAACTTGCCCTCGTCGATGGCCTCGACCTGGGCTGAAGTCTCCAGGGCGGCCTTGCTGATCTTGAAACCCCCCTCGGCCTTCTCCAGGGTGATCCCGGCGGTGGTCTCGATTCTGGTCGGCGGGTAACCCGCCTCCTCCAGCTCGAGGGCGAAGGCCTGGGAGAAGCAGCCGGCAAAAGCCGCTCCGATCAACTCCTCGGGATTCGTCCCTTTTTCCTCTTCGAAGCGGGAGCCGAAACTGTAGGGGGCATCCTGGAAGAGCCTGCTCTGAACACTCAGCCTGCCCGAACCCTGTTTGAGGGTTCCCTGCCAAACGGCGTTTGCCTTGCGTACCGCCATTAAACGTACCTCCTGTAGATCCAGTGTAGATCCGGCTGGCCGAGCCCTCCAGTGGACGCGTCCGCCTTTACTGCCAACATACAGGCGGCGAGCAGGGTGAGAAATAACCTGTTTCGGCTATCAAGCGTTGTTTTAAGGGTTACCCGCGAGCCGGGGGGGTACTCCCGGCGGGAAGAAAGCTCCCTTTCCCCTCGCCCGAAGATCGGCGGGTGCGCGAGCGGGGCTCGGGGCGCAAAACCCGGCGCTGTTCAGCTGGGCGGCAGCCGCGCGGTCGTCAACCCGTCGAGGAGGCCGGTCTCCGGCTCAGCCCGAGCACCAGCTGGCCGATGAGCAGGGGCGAAACGCTGGCGGCCAGCACCAGGTACCAGCCGCTGGGCGGCAGGATCGAGAGCTCCAGCACTCCGCTCAAGCCCGGCACGAAAACGGCCATCAGGATCAGAACGACGCACAGAGCCAGAGCCCCCCAGACGAAGGGATTGCGCACCACCTGGTTGCGCAGCAGCCCGGTGTGACGGTCCCGCATGTTGAACACGTGCCACAGACGGGACAGGGCCAGGGAGAGGAAGGAAACGGTCACGGCCTGGGTGCGGGAGAAGCCCAGGACCTCCAGAGCCACGAAAAAAGCGCTCAATACCGCAGCGGCAATGAGGACCCCGTAGCCGGCCAGGGCGAACCAATGCCGGCGGGTCAGGATGGGCTCCTTCGGGTCCCGCGGAGGACGGTCCATGATCCCCTCCTCCGCCTCGCCCAGGCCCAGAGCCAGGGCGGGGAAGGCGTCATTGATGGCATTGAGGTAGAGGATCTGCAGGGGGAGAAGCGGCAGGGGCGCCCCCAGGAGGGAGGCGGCGGCCACGATCAGGATCTCCCCCACGTTTCCCGACAGGAGGTAGAGCACGAACTTGCGGATGTTGTCGAAGATGGTGCGGCCGTGCTCCACCGCGGTCACGATGGTACCCAGGGCATCATCCTGGAGGATGACATCGGCGGCCTCCTTGGCCACCTGCTGCCCCCGTTTTCCCATGGCGATGCCGATGTCCGCCTTGCGCAGCGCCGGAGCGTCGTTGACGCCGTCCCCGGTCATGGCCACGATGGAGCCGGCGGCCTTGTGGGCCGCGATCAGTTTCAGCTTCTGCTCCGGGCTTACCCGGGTGAACACCGCGGTTCGCAGAATCCTCTCCTCCTGCTCGGGTGACAGATTCTCCGGATCCGGCAGCTCGGACCCACGGAGAGTGGGCTCCTCCTCCCGGTCGATGAGCCCCACGGCCAGCCCCACCTTGCGGGCGGTGAGTGCCTGGTCGCCGGTGAGCATGATCACCCGGATCCCGGCGGCCCGGCAGGCATCCACGGCCCGGCGCACCTCCTCCCGGGGTGGATCGAACAGTCCCACCAGCCCCAGGAAGTTCAACCCGGTGAAGGGATCCTCCTCGGCCGAGTCCGTCTTCCTGTCCGCCAGGGCCAGAACCCGGAAGCCCTCGCCGGCCAGCCGCTCGTTGCTCTCCAGCCACCGCCGGCGATCATCCTCCTCCAGCGGCGTACTCCGGCTCCCGTCGCGGCTCGCCCGGGTCGAGCAGCGTTCCAGAACCGCATCCGGAGCCCCCTTCACGGCTACTTCCACGCCCTTGCTGCCGCGATGGAAGGTGGCCATCATCTTGAGCTGGGGGTCGAAGGCCACCTCCCTCAGCTCCGGCTTTCGCTCCCGGATCTCCTCCCGGCGGAGGCCCGCCTTGGCTCCGGCCACCAGGAGAGCGACCTCCGTGGGGTCCCCTACCGCTTCCCGATCGCTGCCCGGCGACGTGAGGGAGGCATTGTTGCACAGAACCCCCACTTCCAGCAGGCGGTGCAGCAACGCTTGCTCCTGCGGCTCCAGGGCCCGGCCGTCGCTTCGGAACTCCCCCCGGGTGCTCAATCCGCTGCCGCTCACATCGATCTCCGCCCCGGGCAGCAGCACCCTGCTCAGGGTCATGCGATTCTCGGTCAGGGTTCCGGTTTTGTCGGTGAAGATCACGTTGGTGGAGCCCAGGGTCTGAACCGCGGACAGCCGCCGCACCAGGGCCTGGCGGTCCGCCATGCGGCGCATCCCCCTGGCCAGGGCCACGGTCTCCACGATGGCCAGACCCTCGGGTATGGCCGCCACCACCAGGGCCACGGCGGTTTCGATCATCAGGAACAGCTCCTTGCCGGTGACGAATCCCGCTCCCCCGGCCAGGGCGGCGATGGCCAGCACCAGCCAGATCAGCTTTCTGCCCAGGCGGTCCAGGCGGCGCTGCAGGGGATCCTCCTCCTCGCCGGCCTCCTCGACCAGGGAGGTGATCGTGCCGAGCTCGGTCCGCATGCCCGTGGCGACGACCACCGCTTCCCCGGAACCCCGGGTTACCGAGGTCCCCTTGTAGAGCATGTTGCTGCGCTCGGCCAGGGGGGGATCCCGCTCCAGGGTCTGCGCCTGCTTGTCCACTGGAACCGACTCTCCGGTAAGAGCCGATTCATCCACCTGCAGCTTCGAGCTTTCCACCAGACGCATATCCGCGGTGATCACCTGGCCGCTTTCCACCAGCACGACGTCTCCGGGGACCAGATTCTCTGCGTCGATGCGCTGCTCCCCGTCCCGGCGCCGTACGGTTGCGTAAACCCGGTCCATACGCCTGAGGGATTCCATGGATCGAACGGCCCTGAGCTCGGTAGCGAAGCCGATGCCCGCGTTGATCAGCATGGCCACGGCGATGGCCGTGCCGTCCACCCAGTTGCCGAAAACAAAGGAGAGAGCGGCCGCAGCGGCCAGCAGCAGCATGATCACGCTCTTGAACTGGGAAAACAGGACATCCCAGGCACTTCTCGGCCTGGCCACGCGCAGGCGATTGCGGCCGAAGGATCTCAGCCTGGCGCGCACCCCCGAGGCGTTCAGACCCCGCCGGGGATCCACGTCCAGGCTCTCGAGAATCTCCTCCGTGCTGCGTCGCCACGGATGCTGAGGTACCGTCGCCTTCACCGCCGGCCGCTCATTCTCCGGAAGATCCGTTCGAAATCCTCCCGCCGGCACAACTCGCTCCCGGGGGTCATGACCGCCGCGCTTCCGGCCGCAACCGCGTACGTGGCAGCCTCTTCCAACGGGCGGCCCTGAGCCAGGGCCAGTACCAGGCCCGCCACCATGCTGTCCCCCGCACCCACCCGGCTGCGGATCGGGACGGCCGGAGCGGTGATCCGCCGAGTCGCCTCTTCGCTCACCAGCAGGGCTCCTGAAGCGCCCAGGGACAACAGCACCACCTCGGTGCCTTTTTCCCGGACGATGCTGCGTGCCAGATCTTCCTGCTGCTGCTCGTCCTCTATCTCCCGACCCGCGATGTGCTCCAGCTCGCGCAGGTTCGGCTTGACCAGATACGCTCCGGCCTCGGCGGCCAGCTGCAGAGGCCTGCCCGCCGTGTCCACCACCACGCGAATGTTTCTCTGCACCGCCCTCCTGCATAACCGGGCGTAGAAGTCCTCGGGAAATCCAGGAGGCAGGCTGCCGCTGGCCACCAGGTAGTCTGTCTCGGGATGCCGTTCGAACAGTTCCTCCAGAAAACCTCGCCAATGCTCCGGGGAGAGCTCGGGGCCGGGCATGACGAAGCGGTACTGGCGTTCGCTCGATCGCTCCCGGACCGTGACGTTCTGCCTGCTCTGACCCTCGATCCGATACGGCTCCTGCTCGATTCCTTCGTTCTCGAGCAGCTTCTCCAGCAGCTGCCCGTAGATTCCACCGGAAACGTAGACCGCCCGGGACCGCCCGCCCAGCTTGTGCAGGGCCCTGGAGACATTGATGCCCCCTCCCCCGGGCTCGCGCTGCGGCGCGCTGCAGCGCAGCTTGCCGCCCTCCAGCACCTGCTCCACGGAGGTGCTGAGATCGATGGCCGGATTGACGGTGACGGTCAGGATACGCTTCACCCCCGGCCTCACTCCTCCAGATCCCGGTCCCGGCCGCCGGGCAGCATCCGCTCGTCCCCCTCCAGGTCCAGCTTCAGCGAGAGGAAGCGAAGCAGATCCTTGAGCGCGATGATTCCCACCAGCTTGCCTTCGTCCACGACCATCAGGCGGCTGTGGCCGTTGCGATGCATCTTGGACAGCGCTTCGGTCGCATCGGCGGAGCTCGTCACGGTATTGCCGGCATCGCAGGATACGGCCAGCTCCCCGACCGTGTGCCGGCTCCACTCCTCCCTGGGAATCTCCCTGATCTGCCGCGTGGTGATGCACCCCTCCAGGGTTCCGTCTTTGGCCACCGGAAACAGCTTGTGGTGGTGGCGGTACACGTACTCCTCCACCAGCTCCTCGATGGTGGCCTGGGGTGCAACCGTGACCACCTCGCCGTTCATGAAGCGGCTGACCGGTTCCCCCTTCAGGGTTTCGGTGATGAGGAGCTTCTGATAGGACATCCTGGAGGCATTGCGAAGGAAGAAGCCGATCAGGATCCACCACATCCCTCCGACGAAAGCTCCGCGGATGATGGAGATGAAACCCAGCACGATCAGGGCAATCCCGAAACCGGAGCCTATCCGGGAGGCGATCCGGGTGGCCCGGCGGACGCTGTTCTTCCACTTCCACAACCCGGCCCGCAGAATCCGTCCCCCGTCCAGGGGATAGGCGGGCAGCAGGTTGAATCCGGCCAGGATGAAGTTGATCGTGCGCAGGTAGTGAAATACCCCGCTCACGGCCACCGGCCACTCCCGGTACTGGCTCGCCAGCAGGATCAGCCAGAAGAAGAATCCCAGGGCGATGCTGGCCAGCGGTCCGGCAAGGGCCATGTAAAACTCCGCGCGGGGGCTGGGGGGTTCCTCGTCCATCTGCGCCACTCCCCCGAAGATGAACAGGGTGATGCGCCGGATGGGAAGGCCGAATCTCCTGGCGATCACCGAGTGGGAGAACTCGTGGGCTACGATGGAGAAGAAGATCCCAACCGCGCCAAATGCGCCCATGATCCAGTAGGTGCCGGCGGACAGCCCGCTGAAATCTCCGGGGAACAATCCCCGGGCCAGGGTCCAGGTGATCAGTGCCGCCAGGATGACCCAGCTGAGATCGACCCTGACCTCGAAGCCGAACAATTTGAATAAGGTGATTCCTTTGCCAAACATTGCATTCCTCCCGGGCAGTGGCCGCTCCAACCGCAGCCT
>JAFGQJ010000057.1 GCA_016935715.1 Spirochaetales bacterium | reverse complement strand
TGCTCGTTGTCCCGCTGCAGATCGCCCTGATACCGATCCTGCGGGACTACCTGAAGCTTCAGATTACGGGAACCTTCCTGGCCATCTGGCTTGCGCACACGGGCTTCGGCCTGCCCCTTGCCATCTACCTGTTGTTCAACTACGTATCCACGATTCCCCGCTCGATCCTGGAGTCCGCCTTCATCGACGGCTACACCCACTTCTGGATCTTCATCTACCTGATACTGCCGCTGTCGGTGCCCGCCCTGGCCTCCTTCGCCATCTTCCAGTTCGTGTGGGTGTGGAACGACCTGCTGGTGGCCATGGTATTTCTGGGAACCGAGTCCAGCGTTGCCGTATTGACCCAGAGGCTGCTGAACATGATCGGTACCCGCGGACAGGACTGGCACCTGCTTACAGCCGGCGCCTTTGTTTCCATGATTCTGCCGTTGGTGATCTTCTTCGCCCTGCAGCGCTTCTTCGTGCGGGGGCTGCTGGCAGGATCGGTCAAGGGATAGAGGACCAGGCGTGCTCTAAAACAGGTACAGGGGATAGGAGTCCGGATTTTTCCCGAACAGGGTGATCTGATCCACCTGGCGTATCTTGTCCCCCACGCAGAGGGCAAACAGGCAGCGCTCGACCCCGAGACCTCCGCCGAAGGTTTCCGGGAACAGCGCCCTGCCCTCTCCATCGGTCTGTGAGGCGGCCAGGAGAAAGGGGCCGTACCCGCCCAGCTCGTCGATGTTCTCGATGTTGCCACCCCGGATCTGCGGTTGGACACCGATGATTTTGTTGTCGATCAGCCGTTCGACGATGGCCTCGAACAACCATTCCCGCAAACCCCCTGAAAGCACCTCGTAGGCCGGTCCATACGTGTTGTCACTGCGCCGCAGGCTCTGCGTACACAGATCGTAGTTGAATATCCTGTCCGACCCGAACTCGGAGAGGGGAACCTTTCCGCCGTCCGGCTTCAGATAGGGATAGATCAGGTCGTAGTTCTCCCGCAGCAGACCGGTGATCCAGAAGAACTGCCCGTCCACGGTTTGTCCCAGGGGCTGCTCGATCGCCCGGGTACCCAGCTTCCTGACCGCTTCATCCTTTCGAAAACGGGGAAAGGGCGTTTTGGGCACTTCCAGGGCGACGCCCAGGGCTTTCAGATTCTCATCGTTTGCGTCGGCCACCGCCGCGACCACGGCTACGATGAGGTCTTCGAAAAAGGCGAGGGCACGCTCGTGGTCCTCCCTCAGGATCTTCTCCACCCGCTCGCCATCGTTGAGATAGGCATCGAGATCGATTCCCCGGTTGCGTCGGACCTCGATATCCATCTGGGAAAAATCGATCAGATACTTGCCGCGCTGGACCCGATTGGGACTCTCCATCTCCAGCCGGATGTTCGAAGAATCCACGAAGATCCCCCTGATTTTCGGATTGAACAATGCCAGCAGCTTGGAGTAGATCATCGAGTGGGTGGTCATGTAGGTATGGCCCTTGTAGCGGATCGAAGGGGTATGCTCCACGTCATGGGCCAGGGGATCGGTTACCGGGCTCAGCGAGACCCGCTCCATGTTGAACAATCCCTCTCCGGCCAGCTGATGCTGCAGGGCATTGACGAAGGTGGTGCGGATAGCCAGGGCATTGTACAGCTCATCCCCCAGCCATTTGTCGATGTAGTCTTTGCGGATAAACTCCCCGAGGGAGCTGCCGCTTTCGGTCAGGGCTGCCTGATAATTGAACAGGCTCTGTCCGACGTGTTCCTCGATCGAGTCGTGCATGTTTCGCTCCTTGCAGGTGAGGATTGCATCAACAACTCGCCAGTATAGCGAAAAACCCCGGGTCGACCAACCGATTGACGGGAAAACGAATGTACTCTACCCTCTCATACTCCGGAGGCGATCAGGACCGGCACCATGGCAGAAACCACTTCCAAAAGGAAAGAGCAAAGGATCGTCCTCACCGTCTCGATTCTGACCTCCTTCCTCACCCCTTTCATGATTTCGAGCATCCATATCGCTCTTCCCCTGATCGGGGAGCAGCTGTCCCTGAACGCGGCGCTCCTGGGCTGGGTCCCCACGGTGTATCTGCTGGCCTCCGCAGCTTCCCTGCTTCCGGGAGGGAAGCTGGCTGATATCGCGGGGAGAAAGAAGCTGTACCTTGCGGGTCTCGGATTGTATTGCGCCTCCACCGTGCTGTGCGCTCTCTCCGGTTCGGCGGCGGCACTGATCCTGTTTCGCACCTCTCAAGGTCTTGGGGCGGGACTGATGTACGCTACCGGCCTGGCGATGGTCACTTCGGTTTTTCCCCTGCAGAGGAGAGGGCGGGCCCTCGGGGTGGTCACGGCGGCGACCTACATTGGTTTGTCCGCCGGGCCGGTGATCGGAGGCATTCTCACCCACTACCTGGGCTGGCAGAGCCTGTTCTGGGTTTCCGCTCCGATCGGCCTGATGGCCCTGGCCCTGGTGGCCTTCGGGCTCAAGCGTGAATGGGCCGAAGCCCGGGGGGAGTCCTTCGATTTCGCCGGCTCCATCATCCTCGTGCTCTCCCTGCCGGCCCTGATCTACGGCGCCTCGAACCTTCCCGGGATCACGGGAATCGGCCTGCTGCTTGCCGGATCGATCGGAATCGTCCTCTTTTTCCTGGTGGAAAGCAAAGCTCGATTTCCCATCTTTCCCGTATCCCTTCTGGCGAGCAACCGGACCTTCGCCTTTTCCAGCCTGGCGGCGCTGATCAACTACAGCTCCACCTTCGCCGTCACCTTCCTGCTCAGCCTCTACCTCCAGTACATCCAGGGCCTGCCCCCGCAACAGGCCGGGGCATTGCTGGTGGCTCAGCCCCTCGTGATGGCCGGCATTTCGCCTGTGGCCGGCAGATTGTCCGACAGATTCGAAGTCCGAATCCTGGCCTCCATCGGCATGGCCGCGGTCAGCCTGGGGCTTGCCCTGCTGGCGTTGCTGGACAGACAAAGCCGCCTGAGTTACGTGGTGGCCGCCCTTGTCGTACTGGGCCTGGGCTACGGCTTGTTCTCCTCTCCCAACATGAATGCCATCATGAGCTCGGTGGACAAGCGCAGGTACGGCGTCGCCTCGGCGACCGTGGGAACCGTTCGGATGATCGGACAGATGCTGAGCATGTCCATAGCCGTGCTCATCTTTACGCTGATAATCGGGCAGGTGAGCATCACGCCCGCGATCTACCCGCAGCTGATCAGCAGCGTTCGGCTCGCCTTCCTCGTGTTTTCTCTGCTCTGCTTCGGCGGCGTCTTCGCCTCTCTGGTGAGGGGAAAACTCCACTCCGGCTGAGCTCTCCCAGAACCTGCAACCCTGCACGGGCAGCGGTTGCGCTCCGGCCTGAACGGTCAGGAGCCGTAGATCTCCTCGATGATCTCCGCCACCCTCAGTCCCGTCTCTCCCGGGACAGGAGGCTCCGAGTTTTCCAGAAACGCCCGCGTGACCGCCTGGATGTAGGGAAGGTGAAGATTCTCGTGGGGCGGATGATCCTCCCTGCGCTCCCCGGCGGAGCTCTCCCCGGCAGCACGCCCCCCGGCGCCCTTGTAGACACTCAGCGATCCCCCGTTGAGCACCGGTACGTGGATCGACCCGGCGCTTCCGTAGATGTCCAGGCTGTCCTGGGGCTCCTCCACCGCCCGGCTTACCGCCAGCATGCCCTTGGATTCACTTTGGAACTCGAACAGAGAAATCGAGGTATCCTCCACATCCCAGTCGGTCAGCAGGCGGCCCTGGCTTCCCCACGCCCGGCTCACCGCTCCCATGATGTTGAGCAGCACCTCTATTCGGTGACAGCCGAAATCCATCAACGGCCCCCCGCCTGCCCGTTCTTTTCTGGTCACCCAGTACTTGGGATCATCAGGCTCGGGGCGATAGTTCTCGAAAGCCCGGATCTCGGCCAGGACGACCTTTCCGATCTCTCCGGCAGCCAGGAGCTCCTTGATCCGGGCAACCACCGGGTAGAAATGCCTGTAGTAGGCGATGCTGAGCCGGACACCACCGCCCCGGCAGGCTGCGATCATCCGCCGACACTCCTGAGAATCCAGGGCCATGGGTTTTTCGCAGATCACGTGTTTTGCCGCCTCAGCAGCTGCGATCGTCTGCTCAGCATGCAGATGCGGCGGGGTGGCGATATACACCGCATCGATTTCCTCGTCTTTGAGCAGTTCCCGCCAATCCTTGTACCAGCGCTCCGCTCCGAACTCCCGGGCGAACTGCTCCGCGCGCTCGTGCTGAGCCCGGCTGACCGCCACCAGCCTGCAGCTCTCCAGATCCCGCAGCGCCGGGGCCACCCGTTTTCTCGCGATGTCACCGCAGCCTATCAATCCCCAACGCAGTACAGCCACGCAACTCCTCCTCTATCGTATCCATGAATCTGTATCCATG
>JAFGQJ010000331.1 GCA_016935715.1 Spirochaetales bacterium | reverse complement strand
CAAAGCGCCCTGGACAAGGCCGTGGCTTATTCGCAGGAGCGCAAGCAGTTCGGCAGGCCCGTCTCCGCCTTCCAGGGCGTGCAGTTCATGCTGGCCGACATGGCGACCCAGGTGGAGGCGGCCCGTGCCCTGACCTACGCAGCGGCCAGGACAATAGACTCGGGGGTCAGAAACGTTTCGAAAGTCTCGGCCATGGCCAAGGTATTCGCCTCCGACACGGCCATGCGGGTGACTACCGACGCCGTTCAGGTCTACGGCGGCTACGGGTACATGAAGGAGTACCCCGTGGAGAAGCTGATGCGGGACGCCAAGATCACCCAGATCTACGAGGGCACGAACCAGATCCAGAGAGAGGTGATCGGGCTTCAGCTGATCAAGGAAAGTCTGCAGAAGAAGGAGTAGCGCACGTTTTGAAGATCGTTGTCTGTATCAAACAGGTGCCGGATACCACCAATGTCCGCATCAATCCGGAAACCAATACGCTGATGCGGGAGGGTGTGGAGTCGATCATCAATCCCTTCGACATGTACGCCCTGGAGGAGGCGATCCGGCTGAAAGAAAAGCATGGAGGCACGGTGACCGCCCTTTCCATGGGACCGCCCCAGGTGGAAAGCGCCCTGCGGGAGGCGATCAGCCTGGGCGTAGATGAGGCCATCCTGCTGTCCGACAAAGCCTTCGCCGGGGCCGACACTCTGGCCACCGCCTACACCCTGGCGCGGGGCATCAAGAAGGTCGGCAAGGTGGATATGATTCTGATGGGACGCCAGGCCATCGACGGAGATACCGGCCAGGTAGGTCCGGGGGTGGCGGAGAACCTGGGACTGCCACACGTCACCGAGATCCGGAAGATCGAACAGATCGACGGGGACGGGACCATTATCGTGGAGCGTCTGCTGGAGGACGGTTATGTCCGTTTGAAGTCGAAGCTTCCCATCCTGCTGACCGTGGTGAAGGAGATCAACGAACCGCGGCTGCCCTCCCTGAAGGGGAAAATGGCGGCAAAAAAGGCGGAAATACAGAGCTGGACGCACGAGGACATCGACCTGGACCCGCAGCGCATCGGCCTGACCGGCTCCCCGACCCAGGTCATGAAGATCTTCACTCCCCCGAGACCTTCCGGCGGAAAGATCTTCGAAGGGGACGTCCAACAGGCGGTTGCCGATCTCCTGGCTGAGCTGCGCTCCGCCGGCATCCCGGTCGGTCAGCAGAAAGAGCAAGGGTAGAGGCATGGCGGAACCGATTCGGATAATCGTCGACAAGTGCGTCGGCTGCGGGCTGTGCGTGAAGGTTTGCGCCTACGATGCGGTTACCCTGGTGGACAAGAAAGCGGTGCTCAATGAGCGTTGCACCATATGCGGCGCCTGCGTGAGCGCCTGCAAATACGATGCGATCGTGATCGAGCGGCGACCCTTCAAGGGCCAGGACGTGGAGAATTATTCGGGCATCTGCATATTCGCCGAACACCGCAACGGCGCCCTTTCCTCCGTGGTCTACGAGATCGTCGGCGCGGCCCGGGAGCTCAAGGTCAGTCTGGAGAAGAAGATCAGCGCCATCCTGCTCGGAGAAAACGTCCGGGCGATGGCAGAGGAGCTGGTTTCCTACGGGGTCGGAGAGGTCTGGATGATGGAAGACCCGGCAATCGGGGATTTCAACGAGGAGATACAGGCCGATCTGGTCGCCAAGATCCTGCTCGACAAGAAACCCGAGATTTTTCTGGGCGGCGGGACGATCATCGGCCGATCCCTCCTGCCCCGGGTGGCGGCCAAAATCCTGACGGGCCTGACCGCCGACTGCACCGAGCTTTCGATCGACGGGGAGAACAAGCTGCTCAGGCAGACCCGCCCCGCCTTCGGCGGGAACATCATGGCCACTATCCTGTGCAACAGCCACAGGCCGCAGATGGCCACGGTCCGCCACAAGGTGATGAAGGCCGCCGAAGCGCTGGAGGGACACGAAGGACGGATCCAGGAGCTGAGTTATCCCGTCCTCAAACCCCGCGTGGAGGTGCTCGAGTTCGTCCGCGAAGAGATGGATACGGTGAACCTGGCCGATGCGGATTTCATCGTCTCCGGCGGAAGGGGCCTCAAGGATCCGAAAAATTTCGCCTTGATCGAAGAGCTGGCCAGGGCGATCGGGGGAGCGGTCGGCGCTTCCCGCGCAGCGGTGGACGCCGGCTGGATCCCGTACTCCCATCAGGTCGGGCAGACCGGTAAAACGGTGAATCCCACGATCTACGTAGCCTGCGGAATCAGCGGCGCCATCCAGCATCTGGCGGGGATGAAGGGCTCGGATATCATCGTGGCCATCAACAACGATCCCGCGGCGCCGATCTTCAATGTGGCCCACTACGGGATCGTCGGCAGCCTGTTCGACGTGGTGCCGGAGATGGTCAGGCAGATTAAGGGATCGTGAGCTTCTAAATCAACAGGCGCCCGATTTCCTTGAGCTCGGGCATTCTCTCGAAAACGGGCCGCTCGTTGGGGTGGTCGGCCTTGTCCTGTTCGACCGTCTTTACGTACAGGCTGTCGATCATGTCGGAAAACACGCCGAGGTTGGCCGGGAAGTTGTTGATCGCCATCTCCAGCAGTACCTTGTCCTCACCGCCCTTCTCACGGCTGAACACTGTCCGGGTTCCTCCGGACAGCAGGTCCCGGAGACGCGGAATGGCCTCCACCTTGGCGTGATGCACGAAGGTGGCCGCTGCGTGGATCTGCTCGTATAGATCCTTGTACGGATAGCCCTGGATCTTGTAGAAATCGGTTTTCTCCGTGAGCCGGGCGATCGCATCCCAGGTGCCCCGGGGTACTCTCATCAGCAGCAGGGCTTTGCGGACATAGCGGTTGTTGAGATTCGTGTGGTAGTGTTCACGGATCTTATCGACGATCTTGAAGATCTCTTCGTTACGCACTGATGACATGGCGGCCTCCCGAAACTCTGACCATGCTATTACGAGGGCGATCGGCAGGTCAAGCTCCTGCCTCGACATCCCCGCTGCCCTGCCTCCACCGATTGTACAGGATCACCTGGTCTTCCGGTCTTCTGTCCCTGGGGCTGTGCTCCAGCTCCCTGTGCTTCTCGTTCAGGTGAGCCTCATCCCCGGGATACCCGACCACGACCAGGTTGATCAGGATCATTTCGGAATCAACGCCGAAGGCTTCCTTCAAGGCAACCGGTTTGTAGCCGGCTATGGGGTGAGCGATCAATCCCTCCCTGGTGGCCTGGAGCAGCAGGTTTTCCACGGCCAGGCCTGTGGAGAAGAAGGCGTAGTCCCTGCGATCGCTCAGGGTGCAGTCCAGCTCCGGCCTGGTAAACACCAGGACGATCACCGGCGCTTTTTTCGCCCAGTAGTTCCCGCCGGCAAGGTGTTCCTTCACGATCTCGAGCTCCCGCTCACCGTTCACGACGAGAAAGCGCCACGGCTGGCTGTTGAAGCACGAGGGGGCGTAGGTTGCGGCGGTCATGACCCGGGCCAGCACCTCCTGAGGTACGGGCTTCTCGCCCAGAGCCCTGCGGGCCCGGCGGGTCTCGATTTCAGGGATCAACTCACTCATTCGAACAATGCTCCTGGAACAAATATAGCGAAAAAACCGCGCCTGTGGTACCGGCAGCGGGGAGTTTGCGGCTTTGCTTTGACGCTGCAACGGAAATTGCCTCCCCGAAAGATGTGCAAAATGTGCAAAATGTACAAAATGTACAACTTGCCGGACCGCAGATTTTGTGGCGGCACCGACGGGACGGCGGCACCGCGGGCGGCGGCTCCTTGACAGAGCCTGCGGCGGCGTGGTATCGCTTGGAGCTGCGCGGCGGAGGAGGGAGTGGCTTTCTACCAGAGCATCAGCGCCTACTACGACCTGATTTTTCCCGTGGATCCTCAAGGCCTCGCCTTCATCGGATCGGGATTGAAACCGGGATCCCGCATCCTCGACATCGCCTGCGGCACCGGCGGGTACTCGATAGCCCTGGCGGAGCAGGGACATCGGGTAACCGGAATCGACCTGGATCGTGCCATGATCGAGGCCGCCCGCGGCAAGGTTCCGGATTCGTCCGCGGCGCCGGATTTCCGGGTCATGGACATGCTGTCGATGCGGGAACGACTGGAGCCGGGCTTCGATCGGATCTTCTGCATCGGCAATTCTCTCGTTCATCTTCAAACGGATGATCAGATCGGGCAGCTGCTGGCCGATTGCCACGCCATGCTGGCAGCAGGCGGGACGCTCATCCTCCAGATCATCAACTACGACAGGATCCTGGCCGAAGGCCTGACCGGGCTGCCCACACTGAGGCATGAGGCGGCCGCAGTGGAGTTCGCGCGCCGCTACGAGCTGGACCCGGCCGGGAGAGTCGTCATCTTCCGCACCGAACTGCGCCTCGGAGGGGAGGGGGAGCGGCGGGTGATCCGGAATGAGATTCCCCTCCGCATCCTCGAGGCAGGGCAGCTCCGGGAGCTGGTACGGACGGCGGGCTTCGCGGTGGTGGAGCTGTTCGGCGGTTTCGACCGCAGGCCCTTCAGCCTCTCCTCCCTACCCCTGATCCTGAGGGCGGAACGAGGCTGAAAAGCCGGACACCGGCTTCGGATTCCGTCAACCGCCGCCGCTTGGTTTGACCCCTGCGTGGAGGAGGATCTATACTGATGGCCGAGGGGGTGGAGCATGAAACGACGGCATCCCGGAGCATTCTTCTTTTTGGCGCTGGCCATTGCAGCGGCCTGCTCGATCCTGCCCGCGGCAGCCGTGTTCGCCCAGGATACGGCGGCCTCCGCAGCCACGGCTCGAGGGTTCGAGGGCCTGGAGTACAATCCGGCCGCGGTGGCGGCGGGACGCTCGGAAGCGGTGGGCTTCGGAGCAGTCTGGGCCGGGTCCGGCGGCCAGGAGTACGGGTTCAAAGCCGTATTCTCGGACAGCCTGATCCTGGACTATCAAAGAAGCGGCAGCGAAGAGGAGCTGAAGCTCCTGTACGCACTGGCCTTTCCCCGGGAATCGGCATTCCAT
>JAFGQJ010000330.1 GCA_016935715.1 Spirochaetales bacterium | reverse complement strand
GCTGCAGCTCTCCGGCGTCACTGCAGCTCTCCGGTGTCGCCGCCGTACAGCCGGGGTCCGCCCTCGGGTTTGGCACAGGATATGCTTCCTGTACCAATGAACGATGGATGAACAGCAGCATGAACGGCAAATCAAAGACGGCGGTTTTACCATCCCGAAGTCCGGCGCACGGGACGATCTGGTGATCGCTGCCTGTGCATCCGCCACCGAGCTTGCCGGACGGATAGTCGACTGCTACCGCAGGCGGCTCGCCGAAGGCCGCGGGCAGGCACAGGTGCGTTTTCTCGACAACCTGGAGGGCCGCTTCAAGGACTCGGAAACCCGCATCCGCATCGATTGCCACATCGGGGGCAGCGACGTATTCCTGATCCAGCAGCTGCTGGATCCGGTTGCCGGTGCGGGTGTCAATCAGAACTACCTTGCTTTTCTCATCGCCGCCCGGGCATTCCGGGAACACGGCGCCGGCAGGATCACAGCCGTGCTCCCATACCTGGCCTATGCCCGGCAGGACAAACCGACGAAATACACCCGCGAGGCCACCACCGCCCAGCTCATGGCGGAACTGAGCCTGGCCGCCGGGATCGACAGGCTGATTTCCTGGGCTCCCCACTCCTCCCAGATACATGGCTTCTACGGGGCCGCTCCGATCCACCTCCTCGATCCCCAGAACCTGTTCCTGAGCGAGTTCGAGCGCTTCCGGGGCCGTGAGGAGGTGATCGTCACCGCGCCGGATGCAGGGGCGGCCAAGCTGGCCACGCATTTCAGCCGGGAAATGGACTGCAGCTGCGCCCTGGCCTCCAAGTACCGGCCCCAACCGGAGAACGTGGAGATATCGGAGATTATCGGGGATTTTTCCGGAAAACGGGTGGCGATAATCATCGACGACATGATCGCCAGCGGGGGCACGATCTACGAGCTTGCCGGGAAATTGATCCGCACCAGGGGCATCGAGGAGCTGTACATCGGAGTGGGACACAATCTCTGCCTCACCGAGGCGCGGGAGAGGCTCGAGGAGCTGTATCGACAGGGTCCGCTCAAAGCCCTGGTCACGACGGACAGCGTTCCTCAGACGGAGGAGTTCAGGAGCCTTCCCTTCGTCAAAATACACAGCCTGAACGATATCCTCTGCAGGACCATCAACCGGGTTCACTACGACCGCTCGGTGAGCGAGCTGTTTTTGAGAGAATGAACCGGACAAAAGGAGGCGGATATGTCCAAACTGATCGAATTCCTGCGTAAAAAAGCGCAGCAGCACAGCAAGGAGGAGAGACAGGAGCAGATCAAGGAGCAGGAGAGAATCGCGGAGTTGAAAAACTTCCTCGATCGGATTCACGGCTGGCTCACTGAAGCCGAGGATGAGGGTTTGCTGACAATCGGGGTACAGGACCGGATCATCGGGACCCATTTCACCACCCAGACCCCCGTCCTGGTCATCAACACTCCGGAGAAGGAGATCCACATTATCCCCCAGGAAAACGAGCTGGGACGGATCGGTGTTCAGATCGGAAAAGGCGACGACCGTGTCGATCTGTGGCAGCTGGAGGATGAGAAAACGGGGAAAAAGCGCTGGGTGAGCTATCACACCGAAGAGGGCCGGGAGGTGACCCGGGAGTTGTTCGAGGAGTTGATTATAGAGCAGCTCTCTTGAGTCTTCCCATTGCCGGGCCAGGTATGCGAAGCTCAAGGCAATGCAGTACCTTGCTGCCGCCGTTTTTTTCATCATCATGGTTTTTCTCATGTCCCTGGTGTGGACGAACTCCAGAGGCGCTCCGTGGGTTCCCACCTCCGGGCAGGTGATCTGTAGGATGCTCGAGATGGCCGATCTGCGGCCCGGTGAGGTTCTCTACGACCTTGGCTGCGGCGACGGACGGGTGCTGATCGCAGCCGCCCGCCGCTTCGGAGCCCGGGCCGTGGGAGTCGAGGTGGACCTGTCCCGCTACCTGTGGAGCCTGCTCGCCGTGGGACTGCGGGGATTACGGGGGCAGGTGAAGGTCATCAGGGGGGACCTGTTCGCGGTCGATCTCGGCGAGGCGGATGTGGTGTTCACCTTCCTGCTGCAGGATACCAACGAGCGGCTCAAAGCCAAGCTGCGCCGCGAGCTGCGCCCGGGAACCAGGATCGTCTCCAATATCTTCACCTTCTCCGGCTTTCCCCTGGCGGCCACGGACGAGGATCTGCACCTGTACCTGTACCGGATGGCACCGTAGGCCGGGCCGCTCGCCGGGGGAAGGCTAGCCGGCCAGTTCCCTCACCGCTGCGAGCTGATCCCGCATGGCCTGCTCTCCCCGCGCGACCAGCTCGTCCAGCCTCGTCAGATCGTGGTAGGCAAATCCCTCCAGCCGGGGTACCACCATGACATCGGCCACTCGCCCGGCCCTCTGGGTGCTGTTGTACATGAGGATATTCAGGCTCCGGTAGAAGATCTCGATCAGGTTCTCCGGCCGTTTGGGCACGACGCGGTCCGCATTCAGATCCACCCCGATTACGTTCTCCGCTCCCATCTCCCTGAGCACGTCGGTGGGTACGTCGTTCATCAGTCCGCCGTCCACCAGCATCCTTCCATCGAGCTCGGTAGGCTCGAAGATCCCCGGGATGCTGCAGCTGGCCCGCACCGCCCTGGCCACCGAGCCGTCCTGGAGGACCACCACCTCTCCGCTGGTTATATCCACTGCCACGGCCCGGAAAGGGACCGGCAGCTCTTCGAAGCTCCGATCACCCAGAATCCGGCCGAGCGTTTTTTCCAGCTTGTCCGGGCTCACGATGCCCAGGGTAGGCCAGGTAGGGCTGACCAGGTCCCCCCAGTCTATCTTCCGCGCCGTTTCCCTGATCTTCCGCCAGCCCAAACCGGCGCAGAACAGGCTTCCGACGAGACTTCCCACGCTCGTGCCGGCCAGGCAGCAGACGCCGATTTCCTCCTCTTCGAGCACCTTCAACACGCCGATATGCGCCAGGCCCCGGGCGGCGCCTCCCCCCAGAGCCAGGCCGATCTCCATCCGCAGCGATTTTCGCCTCGATTTTCGACTCATCCGTGTCCCCCGCCTCCTCCAGCATGTGTCGGGCTTCAACACAGCCTGCCGCATCCCCAACCGGGGTGCCTGTGGCCGCTGCGACGAAGCGCTGTCCTGATCGTATCATCCCGCGCTCATGCGCATCCAGATATCGACCCCGCAAGCTCGAAAAAAAATTCGAACGCCCCTCAAGATTCCAGACATCCGGCAACGCGGAAGCAAAGCTGATCCGCCTCCGCCGGATCGAGCTCGATCAGTCTGCCGAGAAGATTCCAGGAAGCCGCCTGCCCGTCTCCGACGGGTCCGCAGACCTTCTCGATCCGGCAATCCCAGTTGCGCCTCCGCAGGAGTTTTTCCAGATCGGCGGCTTCCTCGGAAGTAAAGTACTCGTCCAGGGCGTAAAACTCCGGCTCTCCGCTGCGATTCACGAACCAGAGAACCGCTCTCT
>JAFGQJ010000329.1 GCA_016935715.1 Spirochaetales bacterium | reverse complement strand
CGGTCCGGAGTCACGACCGTTTCGAGGTCACGGACCGAGCGTAACATCCCCCGAAGAGGTGTTCACCCTGACGGAATGTGTTCCCTCCGCCACGATCCCGACGACTGCATCGCGGCTCATTTGTCCGCCCGAGGCTGATAAAACGAGGGGAAATGCGCAGTCGATGTCCCCCGAGGAACTCCTGGCCTCCAAACAAAACCCAGCGGAATCGGTGAGAAACAGCTCCACATCACCGGAGCTGCTCTGAACATCCAGATCCGCATCGAACTGCCGGTATTTGAGAAAGATATCTCCGGAGGAGCTTTCCACCCGGGCGGCGCCGCGGAGGTCCTCCGCCAGAATGCCGCCACTCAAGCTTCTCAGACTCAACTGCCCGCCTTCGAGACCGTCGATAGCCTGATCGCCGGAGGCCGAGATCAACGAAGCTTCGGCGCTGCTAACCGAGCGAAGCTTCATGTCTCCGGAAGCGGTCTCCACGGACAGCCGCGCCAGCTCCTGTTCGAGGATGGTCACATCCCCCGAACGGCTGCGTACGACCAGGGTGCCCCGATATCTTTGGGGAATCCCGACCTCCAGAACGAGATCGCCGGACCGGATGGCAAAAACGAAGGGACGGGGCTTCCCCGCTCCCGTTCCGATAGAGAGCAACTCACCATCCTTTTCGACAATCAACTGCGGCACCGCTTCCGGATGATCAGAGTAGACCATACCGTGGAGTTTCACCTCCAGCGCATCACCACCGTTTGCTCCGACTAATACGTCCACGCTGCTGCTTCGTACATCGATTTCGGTGATTCCATCGAGGGAAGCGGTTTCCCTTTTTTCAACTTCGGCCCCTCGTTTCAGCATCCAGCCCTGATCGATGTTGGTTGTGAAGAAGAGGATTGCTGCGATACCCAGAGAAACCACTGCAACCGCTGCGGTGATGAGGGCTACTTTGGCCAAAGTATGTTTCATGCCCGGACCTCCTGTTTCTTGACGATGCCTACATTGAACTGTACGTATCTCGCCGTCATCCTGAAGAACAACTGACTGAGCCTCCACATGCTGACCAGGGCCAGCAAACCCAAAGCGGAAATACCGATGCCGGCGAAGATCAGAAAGGCAGCGCTCAACCCCCCGAGGCTGATGATGGCAGGTAACAGGGGCTGGAGGATGACCGCCAGAATCACTGCAACCCCGGAAACGGCCAGCGAGATCGCACCGGCCCACAGACCGATCATCCCTCCGAACAGACCTGCGAAGAGGGGAATAGTGATGATCACGTTGAAGAATCCCAGACTCAAGGAAGCAAAAACAGCGCGCAGGATGTTGGCAGCCCGGTTGCCCTCACTTTTTTCGTCGAGAAGCCTCTCGATGCGGTATGATCTTCCCAGTACCCTGGGATTGCCCAGAGACAGAGCGATCTGATCTTCGCTCTGGCCCCTCTCTCTTGCGCTGCGGAAATGTTCCTCGTAATCGTAGAGGATCTCCTTCTTCTCCTGCTCCGGGATTCCGGAGAGAGAAAGTTTCAACTGATTGAGAAATTCCTCCTGGTTCATATCGTCTGCTCCTCTCCAATGAGTTTATGAACGCCTTCCACGAAGCGGTTCCATTCGTCAAGAAGCCGCTCCTTGTATCGCTGACCCCTGTTCGTGATCCGGTAGTATTTGCGGGTCGGTCCTTCTTCGGATTCCCGCAGGTAGGTGGTGAAGTATCCCTCTTTGGTCAGCCGCCGAAGAAGGGGATAGATCGTGCCCTCCGAAATATCGATATTCTCCGAGATGGTGTGCACCAGTTCATAGCCGTAGTAGTCTCGCCGGCAGAGCAGAACCAGAACACAGAGCTCCAGTACTCCCTTCTTGAACTGTACGTTCATGACCGCTCCTTCAGGTTGCCTATCAATCAAAACTTCGCATGGTACCATGCTTAATATACTATATTATAATGCTTGGTAGTAAATTATGCAAGTATTTTTCGAGAAAATCAGCAGGTGGGCGCGCGTACCAGTCCAAGAACACTCCTATGAGACCGCCGGCTTCTCAGCACCGGGCCCTGTTGCGTTTCTTCCCCAGGTTCCCCCGCTGGATGATCTTGTCGATGTACTCCGGAGCGGTGTGGATCGAGCGCTCCGCTACATCCAGCAGCTCGCCGATTTCCCGGAGGTCGAGCTCCCCGTTGGGTCGTGTGGAGATGGCGGCGCTGTAGGTGGCCCAGCCGGCACAGGCGATCATCTCCCGCTCCGAGGCCATCCACTCCCGCGCCAGCTCCTTCCAGTGCGGAGTTTCGGCCGCTACGTCGGCCACCGCGACCTCGCTCAACATATACCAGTAGGCTTTTTTGACCCATTCCTGCAGGTCCCGTCTGCTCATCCGGGTCTCATCTGCGATCAAACCGGCCAGGTACATGGCGTCGGAGTTCTCGGTAGCGTAGAGCCGCTTTGCCAGCTCGTGATTCTTCCCAACCTTTTTGACCACCTTCTTCAGATCGCCGATGCGCACACCGTAGAAGGGATCCCGGGCTCCGTGACGCATCAAGACCTTCTTGCCGCCTGGATTCTCGTGTTCTCTGAGGAACTGCATGATCTGTTCGAACGTCATGACGTCTATCCTTCCGTACCAGCAAGATATTAGTTTACTAAAAAGATAATATTGTTGCCTCCCGCCGGTAAAGCACCAAGACAAGCCCGTATGGAAGAAGTTCCCTTTTCGATCTGTCCGTCAATTCGTATATTGGTAGATGCGATGAAGCACCTTCCTGTGTTGGCAGCTGCCGGATTGCTGTTCGTATTGACCGGGATATCCTGCGAAACAACGACGGATCCGGATGCTCCGTACCGGGTCGAAACAACGGGCTCGGCCGAAGCCCCTTCCACCGTCGTTCCGAAATCCACCCCTCAACCCCCGGCTGCCGAAGCCTCCGGGGAGCGCCGGGAAGGCCAGGCGGAGATGGGCGCCCTGGCCCGGGCATACCCGGACCGGATCGACCGGTTGGCCTTCCGGGACGATGACTGGGCGCTGCGAATCGGGGACACCTGGTACTTCTGGGCGCACGGTCGCCTGCTGCCGGAACAGCTGCGGGATCGCTGGGAGGAGTATGCCTCCTATCGTTTCTACTCCTACTCCCTGGATCTTCCCCCGCTTCCCATTCTGGATGAGGAGGCCAAAGCTCGGCTGAAGCAGAGGCTGGAGCAGGCCGACAGCAATCCTCCCCGGCGGCACGGGGGGTTTCTCGACGACCTGTACGAAGCCGCTACACGCGGACAGACGGAGGTCCGGCTCGTCACCGTGAGGCTGATGGGCCTGGAGGTGCGGGTTCACGAGCAAATCTCGCGGCCATTGAAAGCGGTTGCCGGGGAGCTGGAGGAGCTGGTCCGGACGGACGAGGAGGTGCAGCGCTTCGTCGCGGGACTCAAGGGACTGGCCGGGTACAACTGGAGGGAGATCGCGGGAACCCGGTCGCGGAGCTACCACAGCTACGGGATCGCCGTCGACCTGGCTCCGAAGAGCTTCGGCGGGCGGCACACCTACTGGAGATGGGCTTTGCCCCACGCCGAGGAGTGGTACGCAATCCCCTACGAACGGCGTTGGATGGTGCCACAGCAGATCGTCAGGGTCTTCGAGAAACACGGCTTCGTCTGGGGAGGGAAATGGTTTTACTTCGACACGATGCACTTCGAGTACCGTCTGGAAATCTTCATCCTGGCCGAATCGCGGAGCAGTGAAGGTGAGTGAGAACAGAGAAGGGGAGGTCACTTTTCGACGCTATATTCACGAGACGGACGCCCGGGTGACTCTCGAGCTGTTCAGAGAGATCGGCTGGATGGGCGCTCAGCGGGCCACGGCCCTGACGCTCACCAATGCGCTCTCCGGACCCGCCGGGCTGATCGATTCGCTGGACAGGGCCTTCCGGATCCCCCCGCCTCACACCGACTGGGATTTCTGACAGCACTGTGACTTTTCTTTTCCTGCTCCGGGGACGACAATGGAAGCGAGAGAAGGAGTGAAACGCCATGCGACGCATCGTCTCGGGAATCTTGATCATGGGCCTATTCGGTCTGCTCTTTGCCTGTTCCACCAGCATACCCGTTACGGTAACCAAGCCGGCGGAGATCAACATGTCGGGCAACAGGGTGATCGCCGTGCTGGATTTCCGCTATCCGGTCAAGGGAACGACCATCTCGGGGAGGGATCTGCTCCAGTGGGCAATCTCCAAGCTCACCGGACTGAATCTGCCGAGCCAGCTGAACGTGGAGCAGAGAGTGGCCGACTACACCACCGACCAGGTGATCCTGGCCCTCCTCAATACCGGCTACTTCCAGCTGGTGAGTCCGCAGGAGGTTGCTCAGAGGATGCGGGGAGGGATCAGCTCCACCACGACCGCCGTGGACATCGGCAGGGCCGTCAAGGCCCAGGCCATCATCAACGGGGAGCTCTACCTGCTGGAGGCGAGAGACCAGCAGTGGATCGAAGAGCGGACGATTACCGACTCCGAAACAGGGGAGGAGAAGACGGTGAACGTGTCGATGGTCAAACGCACCGCCCGTGTCGGGATGACATACCAGGTGGTGAACACGGCGAGCGGAAACGTGGTTGCCTCCAGATCATTCGAGGACCAGTCCACCGCCGACCAGGAGTGGGAATACAGGCATAACCTGCCCGATGCGGAGGACATGTACACCGACATCATCGACACCTTCATGCCCCGGATGGCCAAACAGCTGGCACCTTATCAGGTGCGGGAGAACCGGACGCTGATGAGGGACAAGACGAAAAACCCCAGGATGGAACAGGCCGACGAGCTGGTCAAGGGCAAGATCTACGACAGCGCGCTGGAGATCTTTCTCTCCGTGTGGCGGGGAGACGGCAATGTCGCCGCCGGCTTCAACGCGGCCATCATCTACGAGGTCATCGGCAATCTGGACATGGCGATCAGCCAGATGAAGAGCGTGGTGGAACGAACCGCGGACAAGAAGGCCATCCGGGAGTATCATCGACTGCTCGGCGCCAAGCAGGATCAGGAGCGCCTGCGGCAGCAGCAGGGATAAAATCCCGGATTTATCGAAAAATTTTTGCAGGAGCCACTTGCCTAAAATCCCGTTTTACCTTAACATATGTG
>JAFGQJ010000328.1 GCA_016935715.1 Spirochaetales bacterium | reverse complement strand
TCCAGCTCCTTGGCGATCCGTTCGGCCACCCGCATCCGCCATCTCCAGTGTTCTCCTCTCTGCATCGCCGGCTGCTGGTCGCCGGGCTCCTCCGCCAGGGGTCTCCCTGTTTCGCTGCTGAAGTAGGCGACTGCTTCATCCGTGTCGGCGTTCATGGCGATGCACAGCACCTGCCCGTCGGTGACCTTGGGAACGTCGATCACCCGGATGACCTGCTGCAATCCGGCAAACTCCGGGACCAGCTCTTCGAGTATGTTTCTGCTTTTCGTCAGGAAGGATTCGTTGAACACGACTCCGGGTTCATCGGGATACAGGGGCAGGTAGCGGATCGAAGCCTCCACCAGGTCCTGGAAGAAATGCGTGCCGAAGGACAGGTCCGGCACGTAGTGACCCTTCCGGCGGGCGATCTCTATCAACACCGCCGTGTTGTTGATCTCCGAGTAGGTCACCGGGACACCCAGTTTGACATCCCCGCGGCTGCCCCATCGTCCAGGACCCATCAGGATGAACTGCCTCTTGGGCAGCAGCGAGTTGAGCCGGCCGATGGCCCGGCCAACGTTCTTCAGCTGCTCCAGGGTTTGCAGGTCGCTGTAGCTCTCCGGATCCACGTAGACGACGTGGGTGATGTCCGCAACCAGGCCGTTGGAGACGTATTTGCAGGCATTGAACAGTATTCTGTCTTCCTGCAGGTCCTTGGGAATCGCAGCAGGCCGGGTGGCGGCCGCCGCGCTCTGGGTTCTGCACTGCAGCAGGTAGATCGTGCGGTCATCGACGGCAAACTCGATGTCCACCGGTTTGCCCATCTTCTGCTGCAGGAGATCCATGAGGGATTTTATCTCGCGGACAAAGCTCGAGTTGGTGACCACCCCCTCGAAGGTGGGCACCAGATCATCCCGGTCGAAGTTCAGAGCGACCTTGTTTTTTCTGCGCAGGAGCCCGTCCTGATGAACCGAGACGATGTTCTCGATGTTGGGATATTTGTTCCCGGCTTCCCGGATGAGCTTGCTGAACTCCACGGTGGTGAAGCCGCCTTGCTCCATGTCGATCACGTCCATCTGCCTCGGCGAATAGTAGAGGATCTCGTCAACCGTGGTATTGACGTTCAGTCCGGGCTGTCCAGGAGCGATCAGCTTGGGATAGTCATCGGCCAGACGATCGACGGCCCTGGTACCCAGGCCGGGTACCAGGCGCAGCAGCCCGTCTTCCCTCTGGATTCGTGGCGACCAGCGGAACTCGTTGTTGCTGAAGGCGACGCCGGAGAATGCCGGAAAGAAGTATCGCCCCACCCGCGTGCCGATCACCTCCTGGATCATGATGCCCATCTCTTCGTGAAAATTGATCAGGCCTCGCTCACGACGATACTCGATGGGATCGGGGGAAAAAACGGATGCGTAGATTTCCGCAATTGCATCCATGAGGCTGTCCAGGCGTTCCTTCTTCGGCCCCCTGTTGGCCAGGAACAGGCTCTTGTACTTGCCGGAAAAGGCTGAACCCATTCGATCTTCGAGCAGACTCGAGCTGCGTACGATGATCGGGCGTTCCCCGAGATCATCGAGACAGGCGGAGAGCCAGTTGATGATTTCACCGGGAAACATGGAATTCTTGAAGATCTGGATGATGTTCGGATATTCCTCGCGGATCTGCTCGATGGACTTGTATTTCTGCTCCAGGATCTCCTCCAGGTCGTTGTAGCTGAGGAACGTTTGCAACGCATCCGAGGTGATGTACCAGGTCTTGGGTACGCGAATCCGGTCGAGGTCGGGGTTGTCCTGCGAATAGCGCTTGAGGATTTGCCCCGCGATGAAAAGGCCCGCGCTCTTGCCTCCCAGGCGCCCGTGACTGTTCGGGGGGAAGATGGTGCGCCGCAGAATATCGTAGAAGTCGTGCAGGTCCGCGTAGTCCTTGGCGATATCGATGAAGTCCAGCTGCTCCGTGAACAGCCGGTGGATCAGAAGCACATTGATGTTCTGGCGTGTATAGGGAGTGATCTCGATCTCCTCGGGTTCCATGTAGTGGTAGCGCGCAACGGCATCCAGCAGGTCCCCCAGGGAGGTGTCCAGGTTCTCGAGCGTCTTCACCAGGAAGCCGACCCTGTTTTCCTTGACCCACCTCTGGATCAGCTCCAGCAGCTCGGCGTCGTTCAGATTTTTCTGGGCGATGGAGAAGATCTGGCGGCTCAACCTGCCAGCGGTGAAGATCGAACGCTTGCGGCTGGGCTTGTTGTCGTAGAGGATCGTGCTGGCGGTGTTCTGGTCGCTTTCCTCCTGCTCGTTGCCCCCGCTCATCTCCCTTTCGACGTTCACGCTGTGCAGCAGGTCCCGGGCTTCCTCGATCCCGATCCAGCAGAGATAGTTCAGCATCTTGCGGGTGATCCTGGAAAGCAGCTTTGTGTCGCTCTTCTCCAGCAGATCGATTACGATCTGCCACTGCTTTTTCGTCTGGACATCGAGCTGTCTTCGGGCATCGCTCCATTGCTCGACCGCCGCTTTCAGCTTGCGCTGGAACAGGTAATGTCCAAGGCGGTCGGCGATCGTGTTCAGCAGCTTCTGCTCCTCCGGAAGGAACGGATCGCGGTCCCCGGCGCAGCCGACTTCATCGGAGTAGCAGATCTCGATGCGGCCGATCTGTTCTCCTTCACAGAGGATCTCGGCGCTCTGACAGCACCTGACTTTCTCGAAGCCTTCGGTTTCGTAAGAGGATCCTTCAAGGTCCAGGTGGGCCCGGCACAGAGGCGAGTACTGCCATCCGGTCGGGATGATCTCGATCACCTTCTCGAGCACTCCTTCCAGGGGGGATTCGGTGTCGCGCAGAAGCTCCTCGATCTGGTAGAGACAGTTCAGCTCCCTGGCCCGCTCGGTCAGGTCGTCGATGATTAGTTTCCAGGGTTCGTCATTCATTCCAAAACCAATCCTTTCCCGCTTCTCCCGTCCACACGCACGGACAGAGCATGTTCGCAGCGCACGTGGCGCAGGAATTCTGTTTCCCGGACCGTTGCCTGTTCCCGGAGCCAGGCCCAGTCGATCGGATGCCTGTCGGGTTCGGGAACGCTGAGGTACAGGACGCCCAGGGAGGTCATGTTGTGGAAGAAATGGGAGCCCTGGCTGAGATCCGGGTTCATCTGCTCCAAAGTCGTCTCCACGATGACCCGGGCTCCTGAGATCTGGCTCCAGCGCACGGGAATGCCCAGCCAGGGATCGGCGCTTCCCCAGCGGCCGAATCCGATCAGCAGGTAGGGGGTTTGCGCCTCCAGCAGGCCGGAGTTGAGCTTCTCGATTTCCATGGCGATCTGCCGGGTGCTTTCGGCGCGAAATCCCTCCGGTCGAACGTAGAGAACATCCCGCAGGCCCTCCAGGACGCCGTTTCCCATGGCCCGCTCGGAGTAGATCAGCACCTTCTGCCGGTCATAATTCCCCAGGTCCACCATCTCCCCCTGGGAAGCGACGACCATCGGCCTCAGCTGGAGAAAACCGAAGCGGCTTTCGCGCCTCCGGTGCGGGTCGAAGGCCAGGGCGAACTCGATCTCCACCTCCTCTCCCACCTCCTTCTCCGCCAGTTCCAGGAGCTCCTCCAGCAGATCATTCAGAGGGCAGATGCCCCCTTGAAGCACGGGCGAGAAGTCGACCAGCCGCGGTCCCGGCGAAGAGCTGCCCATACGCAGCCGATCGGAAGATGCATCGTAGGTCGAGCACACGTATTGAAGCGAGCCGTCGTGCTCGGCCTCGGGCAGCGATCCCTCGTAGAGGTACTCGGTTTCCCGTATCGGATCGTACTCCTTGGGCGTTCCCATGAAAACCGACCAGAAACGGGTCTGAGTGGACTTGAGAAGATCCGACGCCGAAGCGTACGGCGGCAGCGCCCGGGGCAGGGCGGGGCTGTAGCTCCAGACACGTCCCCCGTCCACGATGGTTTTGCCCAATCCGAGGGCCAGGTTCACAACCCCGTCGCGGGGATCCGCGCTGCCCGTCGGGTAGAAGTTGTGAGACCTGGCAACCCCCGAGATCGTGGGATAATAGCGATCGGCAAAGCGGTACCCGACCACCTCCTGGATGATCACCGCCATCCGCTCTTCCCCGATGTCCCTGCCGATGCTGCGAAAGTACTGCCGGGCGGCCTTGAAGTACGTGGAAGCATAAACGACCTTGATCGCTTCCACCAGCCTGCGGAAGCGGCTTTCCGGGTCCGGCTGGTTGTTGGGAATCATCTTGGTCTCGTACACCCCTGCAAACGGCTGGTACAGGGAGTCTTCCAGGAGGCTGGAGGAGCGCACAGCAAGGGGCTCGTGCGCGGAGCTGATCAGCGACAGCAGGTCTCCGACGATGGTGGGGGGAAGCTCGGTCTTAAGAAAGGCATGGGCGATGCGCTCGTCCTCCATCTCCGAGCCTGCAACATCCCAGAGATCGTTGAGCTCCATGAATTCCTGGAACACGCCGGTCAGCAGCACCGTCATGCGGGGAATCGAGACCCGGATATCGTCGAAGCGTCCCCCGGGGAAGGCACGCTCCAGGCTCTCTTTGATCGAGGCCAGGCCGGCAGCTTTGCCGCCCGGCTCCCCCCGGCCGATGTAGGTGAAGGCATCGGCGCTTCTGCCCGTGCTTCTCTCGTAACGAACACCGCCTGCCGACGGAGGTGCGGGAGGATCCGGAGATTCAGCTCCGGGCTGTTGATCCGTCCTGGCCATATCTACGTATAGTATACGTCCGAGTCGGTGGATGTTGGAAGGGGGAAACGAC
>JAFGQJ010000327.1 GCA_016935715.1 Spirochaetales bacterium | reverse complement strand
TCCAGCTCGAACAGCGCCTCCGGGGCTTCGATTTGCCCGGCCGCGAGATCCCCTGCCCCGCTTCCCGCCCCGCCCCCTGCCCCGCTGCCCGGCTGCCCCTCCGCCGCCGGACCCGACTCCGCTCCCGCGGCTGTGTCCTGCCCGTCCCGCACGGCGGGGCTTATCCCTTCCTGCGCATATGTCGTATAGTTCGAAAGGAACGCTAAAAGCAAACAGGATAAGAGAATAGTTCTCACGCCCGTAAACGTATCACAATAGCGGTTCAAAAAAAACATTGGGAAATTATAGAAAGGGCAACCGAGAATAGAGACGATGGACCCTGCCCAGGGCCGGGCGGCAGCCTTCATCAATCATCTGCTGTCCAATCCGGCTTTGAACAATCTCAATCCGCTTCAGAAGGAGGAACAGATCCTCCAGTTCCTCGAGGCAAATGCCCGGAGCCTGGTTCCCACCCTGGCCTCGCCCCGGTTCTTTCCGGGCAGACCGTGGAACCAGATCTGGAGGCTTCTGTACTCCGCCCTTACCCGGGAAACCGACAGGACGCTCAAACCGCAGCTGGAAGAGCTGATCCGGCGGAAGATCTCCTTTGCCTTTGCTTCACAGATCCAGCCAAACCGGTTCCCCGAGGATCAATGCCGCCGGGAGATGTGGGAGTTCACCGGCCGGTTGCTGCAGAAAGCGGAGGCCCGCAAGGCCCTGGCCGGTCCTCTCACCGCGATTGAAGCCGACTTCACCCGCCGCTACCTGGAGAAATCTTTCGAAGATCGACAATACGTCCATTTCGAGCTGACCAAGGTCCAGCGGCTGCGGCTGGAGATCGGAGACATCGAGCACATGATCCATGCGACGCTGCTGCTGCGTCCCGCCGTTCAGCTGCTCACCGTGGCGCGGCGGGCCGGCCGGGAGGCGGTGGAATCCGTCCTGGTCCAGCCCCAGTTCGCGGCCACGGCCTTCGCCAGCATGAAGGCACAGCTGAAGAACATTCCGCAGGCGCTTCTGCGGGGCGCGTTGTTCAGCAATGTGTCTTTCGAAGAGGACAAGCAGATAGACGCGACCGCCCGCATCGCGGCCATCTTCTCCTGCCGGGCAAGAAACTACAAACCGATCGAGCGGGTCGATCGGGGGGCCAGCACCCCGGATCGCAGCTGGTTCAGCATTACCCGCCGGAACTACAGGTACTACGGATTCGATATCAAGATGCTCGATGAGTTCTACAAGATCGCCGCGGAGAGCGGGTGGTAGCGGATGGTAGAACAGCGGCTCGCGTAATGGTAAGGTTTAAGGCAATGAACGAAGGCAGCTCACAGTTTCGATCGAAGCGGGACGGCCGGGGAATCTTGAGATCGGTGCTCGAATCCGTGGTCATCGCGGCTATCCTGCTGGTGCTGGTGCAGACCTTCCTGGAGGATTTCGCCGTCCTGGCCGGATGGGACGTGGGGATCCGCAACAGGCTGCTGCTGGCGGGTTTTTTCTTCGACCTGTTCTTCACGATCGAGTTTCTGGTCAGATTCTACAGCGCGCTGATGGAGGGCAGGGTTGGACGCTACCTCACGTTGGAGCGGGGATGGATAGATTTTCTCGCTTCGATCCCGCTGCTGATGTTCAACTCCGGACCCTTCGCCATAACGCTGCTGACCGGCCAGGGAGTCGCCCTGGGGCTGGGGGGCATACTGAATCTGCTCAAGGTGATCAAGGCGATCCGCATCGCCCGGATCCTCCGTTTTCTCCGCATCGTCAAGATCTTTCGCAAAATCAAGAACGTTTCCTCCCCCATGGCCCAGAGACACGTGGCTACGATCACGGCGATCAGCGTGACCATCATCGTGCTGAGCCTGCTGTTCTTCACGCTGTTCTCGTCCACGAGCCGGGTAGAGGGACTGGACACGGCCTTTAGCGCACAACAGGAAGCAGCCGCTGAGCACCTGGCCGGGAAAACCGGTGAGCCGGCCGATTTCATCGTGGCCCTGCAGACTCTGCGGGAAACCCAGAAGAACCTGCTCATCGTGAACTACCGGGGACAGAATCTGTACTCCCGCTACTCCAATGAATACTACTCGAAGTTTTTCGCCCCCGGCGACTACACGTATCTGTCCAGAGACGGGCTGGAGCTGTTCTTCGACCAGCGGGCCTACGTGAGCCAGCTCTCCCGGGAGAGCATCCTGTTTTTCATCATCGTGGTTCTGGTCGTTCTGGCCTACCTGCTGCTCTACAGTCCCCACTTCGCCCTGACCGTAACCGATCCGATCCACGTGATGCGCAGAGGGCTGGAGGACAGCGGCTACAATCTCGAGGTGAAGATCCCCCAACGCTACGAAACGGACGACGTGTTCGAGCTGGCCGAGCTGTACAACCGGAAGTTTCTGCCCCTGAAGGACCGGAACCGGGAGGGGGAAAGCCTGATTCAGCTCGATCTAGAGGATGTCGCCGGCATCCGCCCCGAGGATGAACGGGAGAGTTGATCCGTGGTCGTTTCGATCCTGCACTTCGTTGTCGATCTTCCCGACATCGGGTCGATCAAGGAAAAGAGGCAGATCGTCCAGTCGATAAAGGGACGGCTCCAGAACAAATTCAAGATATCCGTGGCGGAGGTCGATCTGCAGGATTCCTGGCGTTTCGCCGAGATCGGCGTAGCGGTGGTCTCCAACTCGAAACAGTACGGAGAATCGATCCTGCACAAGGCTCTTCATTTCGCCGAAAATTTCGTCCCCGGCAGGATCCGGGACACCGCCATCTTCTCGGAAATTTACTGACAGCCGGCTCGGGTCCGGATTATGACCGGCTCAGGCGCTGTCCGTGCTGCTGATCTCCAGCAGGTCGGTGAGCGCCTGAACGCACAGGGCAAACTCGCGGAGACTATCCTTGAGAGCGTAGTAGTTCAATCCCGTATAGTACAGCTTGGTGAACACGGAAAAGGCAATTTCCTCGCTGGTGGTCTGCAGATTGATGTAGCAGCCGAACTCATAGCTGATCTTCAGCATTTCATCCAGGCGGTCTTTCACGTACTCCGCCATCGAAGGGGAGAAGGAAAAGGTATAGGCAATCTCCAGAAACCGGCTGCTCCGGTCGATGAAAAACCCGCCCTGCATCCCATCCGCGTTCTCGAAGCCGGCGGAGTAGGTTTCTTCGGAGCGTTCTGTTTCGTGCAGCTTGTACCCCAGTTCTTTGAACAGGAGCCGCACTCGGCGGATTCGTTCCTCCATCACCTTTGGGTTTTTCATGGACACGGTCTGTGGATCTCCTTCCTTCTCACCAGCCGGCGGCCAGTCTGTCCGCCAGCATTCTGGGGAGCCCCGCGGCGATTATTTTTCGTTGGGCCGTTTCTATGGGAAACGGAACTCTATAGTGATAATATACCATTTCCTCGTCATCCAAAACACCGAAAGAGGCCAGCGGGACACGATCCCGGGGCTGACCGACGGAGCCGGGATTGATCAGGTACCGGCGCCCGGGGTCCAGGTGGTAGCGCTCCGGCGGAATCAGCGCCTGCCCCTTGTCTTCTATGATATGGGGAACGTGGGTGTGACCATAGAAGCAGATCCGGATCTCCCGGCTGAGCTTGTTCATGAACGCGAAGCTTCGGTCCGCCTCCGTGCGCCTCGTGATATACAGATCTTCATCCATCGGCGAGCCGTGGCAGATGAGGTAGCGATCCATGACCACCCGCGGCCCCTTTGGAAGGGAGCCGAGTATTTCGAGGCCTCCTGCGCTCATTGCCTGCCGGGTCCAGAGGATTGCGGACCGCGCCACCTCATTGAACCACTCGAGGTTGGTTGGATCGGCAACGGTCTTGTCGTGGTTGCCCCGCACCGACAAGTCCGTCAACTCGGCCACCCGGCGGGTGCAGTAGTCGGGATCCGCATTGTATCCGACCGCGTCTCCCAGGTTGAAAATGGCATCGGGGGATAGATCCCGGATCCGTAGCTCCACCTCCCGCAGGGCTTCGCGGTTCGCGTGCACGTCGCTGAGTACGGCGATTCTCATCGGGCTCTAATGTAATTCAAGAATCCGCGGGATTCAAGGCAGGTAGTCCCGGTTGATTCGCCAGGGAGCATTGTAGAGATTCTCCTTGGCGTGCTTGTTGACGCGTTTGACCTGCTTGATCAGGTCTTTGAAAAACTGGCGCTGATTGTCCGCCTTGCGGGGACAGCGGATGTCGAATACCGGCAGCGGATAGACCTTCATCAGGCGCAGCACATCTCTCTCCTCCACCTCGCACATCGGGCGGATGATCTTGATGTGTCCGTCGAAGAAGCTCTGGACGGGCAGCATCGTGGCGATCTCCCCTTTGAAGAACAGATTCATCAGAGTCGTTTCGATGATGTCGTCCAGGTGATGCCCGACGGCGATCTTGGATATCCCCAGACTTTCGGCTTCCTGGAAGAGGATGCGCTTGCGGTTGCGCGAGCAGATGTAGCAGTTGAACGGCTTGTCGTAGCTGCGCGGAAAGATGCTGGCCTGAACGATCCGGCAGGGTATGTCCAGGCCGTCCAGGAACTCCAGCAGCCGGCTGCGATCCTCCCGCCCCGCAGGATACTCGCGCCAATCGATGAACAATCCGCGGAGCCTGTAATCCATCGGGACCCAGGCTCTGCGCCGCGCCAGGGCCAGGCACAGCGCCAGGGAGTCCTTTCCGCCGGATACGCTGATCAGGATCTCCTCCCCGGGGTCGATCATCCGGTGCCTGTTGATTCCCCTGCCGACCTTCTTGGTGAAAACGTTCATGCGCTGAGCGGCCTGTGGGGACAGGTTCACTGCTGACAAGGATCTACCCTATTCCCGTGGTGAGGATCTTCCCGGCGTCCATACGGATCAGGACTGCGCCGAGATCCTCCGCCGGTTCGGCGAACAGGGAGATGCTGCGCAGGGAACGCACGAAGGAGCGCACGCTGCCCCCGTTGAACACGCTGCGCGAGCGATCGTATGCGGTCACCTCCCCGGTGCCCGCTTGCAGAACGGGCAGGTCGACCTCGAAGTTGATGGGCTCGGGAACGTCGATGATCAGGCTCTGAGGGGCGAGCCTCCGGCCCAGAGCCTTCTCCACCTCCCTGCAGAGCTGCTGTTCGAAGTCCAGACGCCGGTGAACGTCCTGCAGGAGACGGTGAAGGGGGTTTTCCGGGTCGAAGGGCACGGCGGCAACGAGCTTGAACAGCCGCCTTTCGCTCACGTTGCGGATGAGCTCGAAGGGATCGTAGGCGTGTTTTTCCGTCAGGGCTGCAAACTCGTTGTCATCCAGCCAGTACAGGTCCTGCGGGCGAAGGCGCTGCTCTGCCATGGCCAGGAGCACCGCCTTCTTGATCATCCCGGTGGCGATGCGCACAGTTTTGTGCCAGTACACGGTTTTATACATCAGGTACTTGGAGAACAGGATGCTCTCCACAGCGCTCAGCCCCTTCTCCGTCACCGCCAGACCGTCGGCACGGGGACGGATCTCAGCCAGCACGAAATCGACGTCCTGGGTGCCGTGGGGGACACCGCAGAAGTAGGCGTCCCGGTTGAGATAGTCGAGCTTGTCGGGATCCAGAACTCCGGAAAGAAGATTGCGAAAGAAAATCAGCTCGCTGCGGGCGCTGTGATCCAGCGAAGGATCCACGATAGCCGCCACCAGCCCGGGATCGGTGCCCACATCCTCCCGGATCAGGCGTGAGAGATCGGCCTGGAGGATCCGCTCGGCAGTCAGAGATTCGTGGCTACGCAGCCCGACATCCTTCAGGGAGTGGGCATAGGGGTAGTGTCCCAGGTCATGCAGCAGGGCGGCGCAGAGGAAGGCTTTGGCACCCTCCACGGTGAGATCGCTCAGCCGCAGATGAGCAGCGGGGGCGGCCGCATCCCCGGCGGCAGCGCCGCCGACCAGCTGGAGGAGCATCCGGCGAGCCAGGTGGAACACCCCCAGGCTGTGGTTGAGACGGGTATGGGTTGCACCCGGATAGACCAGGTACGTGGGTCCGAGCTGCTTGATCCCGTTCAGCTTCTGGAAGGCTTTATGGGCAGCCACCCGCAGCAAACCGGGGGACAGGGTGATGTTCTTCCAAACCGGATCCTTGATCGGCTCGCCGTAGTCCCGGGCAAGGTGCGTGAAAACCATGGAATAATCAGCCATATGCGAGGAACATTATACCAGGATTCGCCGGCGGAGGAAGGGATTGCGGCATCCTCCATTTGACGAATTCGGCCCGATCTGATAGAAAAAAGTGTGAGACCCTGGGTTGCCTTGCTCCTGATTCTGCCGCTGTGCGCTGCCTCCTGCGCCCGCAGCGGCAGGGCTGATCAGAAACCGGAGGAACGAGCCTCTCCGTCTGAACGCCCGGCCGCCCGGAGTGAAGCCGGGGAAGTGGTGAGCAAGCGGGAGATAACCCTGAACCCGGCGGCCGCGAGCGAGCAGAGCCGGCCGGAGGCGGTCCGACAGTCGGAACAGGAGGTGCTCCTGACCCTGGAATCAACGGGGATCCTGCCGGAAGATTTCGAGATCGGTCCGCTGGCTGACCTGGTCGGAGCGGATCGAAGCACCCAGGAGATGATTTCGGTGACAACCCGTTTCCTGAACGCCCTGGAGGAGGGAGAGGTGTCGGCGGAAACCCTCGAAAAAAACGTGAGGGAGGAGCTGACCCAGTCGATCGGCTACTATCTGCAGCAGGGACTGATTCCCGCGACCTATCGGATCGGAGCGATCACCACCGAATCCGCGGGAAATGGGAAGAGCCCCTCCCCGTTTCTCGGGGATACCGCCTGGATGGACGTGCGCCTGTTCGGTTCCCCGGGTGTGTGCGATGGGCAGCTGTACCTGGAACGATCCGGCGGCCGGTGGTACGTTTCGGATCTGCAGATCAATTTCGAAATCATGAGTCAGGAGTACTTTCGGGAACAGGAAAAGTACTACCCTTCGAGCTACGGATGGGGGATTCAATAGCATGAACCGCGAGCAAGCGATCCAATTAGTCGATCGCTACATACACAGCGACTGGTTGAAAAAACACAGCCTGGCCACCGCCGCCATCATGGAACGGCTGGCCGGCCGGCTGGGGGGCGACCCCGATCGGTGGTGGATCATCGGGGTGCTCCACGATCTGGATTTCGACATCACCCAGGATCCGCAAACCCACGGGAGAAAGAGCGAACAGATCCTGCAGGAGATCGGGGTGAGCCGGGACATCATCAAGGCGATCCTGGCCCACAACGCCGACGGCCTGGGGCTGGAGCGCACCGACACGCTGGACTACGCCATCACGGCGGCGGAGAGCATCACCGGACTGATCGTCGCCACCGCACTGGTCATGCCCGACAAGAGGCTCGCCTCGGTGAAACCCGCCTCCGTGCTCAAGAGAATGAAGAAGAAGGATTTCGCCCGCAAGGTCTCACGGGAGTCGATCCTCCTGTGCGAACAGGCCGGCATACCCCTGGAGGAGTTCGCCGGGATCGCGGTGGCTGCGATGCAGGACATTGCCGCGGAGCTGGACCTATGAAGCGGAGTTGCCTGACCGTCTTCCTCCTTCTCGTACTTTCCTCCGCATTGCTTCCCGCCGACGCCCTTGCGGATATCGATCGGGCTGTCGGCGAGCTGGGAGGGTTTCTCCTGGAGTCGATACCGGACGAGAAAGGGCGCAACCTCACGATCCTGCCGTTTCTCTCAGACGAATACGGCAAGGTTACCCTGGGGGACCGCCTGAAAAGTGAGCTGGAGCTCCATCTGGCGGCGGAGTACCGGCGCATCAGGATCATACCCAGGCCGGAGGGCGGCGATACCTACACGGTTAGCGGGGAGCTGCAGAGCTATCCGAACCGGATCCGGATCATCTGCCGCATCACCAGGCCCGACGGTTCTTTGGGAGGGGGAACCCGGATCGATATCCCCTCCTCCCCCGAGCTGCTTTCGCTGATGGAGCCGTCCGTACGCCCTCCCGCCGACGAAACCGAGCCGGAGGCGGAGGGCGGCTGGCCGGCGCAGGAGATCGAGGACCCGTTCGAACCTGACGACGCGCCGGGATTCGAGGTCAAGATTCCCGCCTTCGCGCTGGAGAGCTTCGGGCGCTCGATCACCCCTGGGGATGTCGACCGCTTCCGATTCTACATGCCCGAGGCGGGCACGGTCGTGCTGGAGGCACGCACCGACATCGATCTGCAGCTGCTGTTGTTCCGCGAGGGAGAAAACATTCCCTTCGAGGTGAGCGGGAGCGCGGGCTCTGAAAACGTACGGCTGGAAACCAACCTGGAGCAGGGATACTACGTGGTCGAGCTGCTGGCCTATGATTTCAGCGTCCAGGGGTCGTACGTGCTCGCAATCGATCTCACGGGCCGGAGCAACGACGGTTTCGAACCGGACGACCGCTTGGAGGAAGCCGGGGCAATCCACCCGGACACGCGGCAGGACCGGGCGCTGCTGTCCGGGGACCAGGACTGGGTCGAGCTGGCGTTCACCGTGCCGGCCTTCTATACGGTCTACACTACCGGCGGGGAGGTGGACACGGAAATCACGCTGTACACAGACCAGGAACGGGAGATCCTGAAAGATGACGGCAGCGGCGCAGGCGACAATGCCTTCATTGTTCTGTTTCTGGGAACGCGGCGGATCTACGCCCGGATAAGCGGGAAGGAAACGCCTGCCAGCGGCGCCTATACCCTCGCCTTCGAAACGATCGACCCCCCCCAGATCTTCCCGGCACCCGGGATCGAACAGATCGACTTGAGGGAGACTCCGCTCGCCTTCCAGCTGCGGATCATCCAATCGGGAAGGTACTTCATCCGCTCCCGGGGCGCCGCCGGGGGAGCCTCGGTCACGGTGGACCTGTACAGTCTCCCCGCCATGCGCGCGGTTCGCGGCAGCGAATCTCTGTACTCCCTGTCCGCCGGGGATTATCTGTTCGTGCTCAAGAGCGACCAGGCACAACCGGTTCGCTACTGCATTGCCCCCGAAGCTGCGGGGGATGAGTGCCTGCGCATGCTCCAGGAGTAAGGGAGATGGGTGTTCGCGTCGGCAGAATCGTCAAGGAGTTCCTCTTCAAGTCCCTGACCGACCGTGACGTGGAGCTGAGGATTCATGGCCAGTGCAAACAATTAGACGGACCAATCATCGATATCCGGGATGATTACCTGGAGATGGAAATCCGAAGCGGCGATCCCGGCCTATTTGAGATCGGAGAAGAGGTACAGGTCTATTTTCTCTTTCAGAACAACTACCACATGTTCCAGGCCGCAATCCTGGACAAACCCGATGGCCGTCTCAGGATCAGCCATCCGGAGGCGGTGTATAAGAATCCGCAGAGAAAAAACGAACGGGTGCGGGTTGCCGACAGGGCGGAGGTGTTCTTCACGATCAAGGGGGGACAGAAAGTCGAGCTGAATTTCCCCCGGTCGCGTCGCTACGTCGAGCTGACTCCGAACGTCGTCGGCAACCGAATCGAATTCGACCATGCCAACATCAAGAGTCTCTACATCAACTTCCGCAGAAAGACCCGGGGTGCGGTGAGTGAAGCCCAAATAGTGATGTTGCGCGACAAGGCACTGGACACGTACGAAGAAAAGATCATGGCCGCAACCGGGAAAATGCTGTGGATTCCCTCGACGGAGGAGGATTTTCCGATCAGCGATCCCTACCCCGACGCGCGGCTGATAACCCGCAGAGACCTGGTGAAGTACGAAGAATCTCTGGACAGGCCGCCGCACGTGATTACCAGCAAACTCGGGAACATTCTCTACGAGAAACAGAAGAAACAGATCCACTCGGAGCTGTTCGCACCCGTGCTGTACGAGACGTACCTGGTCGGTTATATCTACCTGTGCAATCGGGACGAGCGGAAGGAAAAAATATCGCAGGATCTTGTCGAGTACGTGTACGACTTCACCCGGGTGCTGGGCTACTCTCTGCATCTTACGGGATACTTTGCTTCGGACGGCAACATGGATCGCCGCTACGAAGCCCCGATCATCGACATCAGCGCGTCGGGGCTGTTGTTTGCCCATCCCCGTTCGGATCTATCCAACAACCTCGTGGTTCACGGCGATATCGAGATCACCGTGCGCTTTCCCGGGCGAACCCTGGTAATCGGCTCCCGGGTACGCCGGAAATTCCAGGACTCCGAGAGATGCTATTTCGGCGTTCAGTTTCTGGATATCAGCCGGGAAGATCTGAACTTCCTCTATGAGAAGCTCTACGGCAGACCCTACTCCCTGGATGAGGATACCCGCTGGGAAGGCGGCACTCCCCCGCCGCCCCTCGATCTGTTCGGCGAGGAAAGCTAGCCGGAAGAGTCGTCCTCCTGCTCCTCCGAGGAAAGAAGAAATTTGAATTCCTCTTCCGAAACGATCTGCTCCTGATCGGATCCCGACTCGCCGAGCCTGGCCGTCATCTCTCTGAGTCCCGCCAGCTCGACCTCCCGGTTGGACCGGATCCGCTGCAGGAGGTCGAAGTCCTGTTCCAGTGCGCTGGCCATGGGGAATCGTTCATCCAGGATGTCCTTCAGCAGCGCCATCAGGTTCGAGTTGAGCTTCAGCAACCCCTTGATGTGGGCTAAACGGTCGATCATGAGATGGTTGGCCTTCAACGATTGATAGATGCTGGAACAGGTCCTGTCCAGGAAACGAATGTCCTCCAGGATCCGGTCACGGTACAGCTCCGTATCGATATTCAGTTTCAGTCCGGCGGCAATTCCCTTGAATACGAGGGTGAGATAGAAAATGTTGTCTTCGTAATTTACGCGGCGTGTCATGGTACCTTTTGCCTACTCTGTTTCTCTTTGATTTTCGGTAGCTTGTCGGGCCGGCTTGATCTTCCGGATATTCTTGACTTCTGCGGGGGGATATGTTAGCTTATGCATCGCCTCTTTATCCATTCCCCCGGAGGAATGGATCAAATCAGACCATAGGGAGGATCAGACATGAGAAACTACGAGGCTGTACTTATCTTCAAACCGGAAGGCGAGCTTCTTGCCCAGGGCAGGGAGTTCGTAAGGGGACTTTTCAATGACAACGGCTGCAAAGTTGTCAACGAAGAGGAAATGGGTGAGAGGGCCCTAGCCTACGAGATCAAGAAGAACAACCGGGGATTCTACGTCCTCTACGAGTTCGAATCAGAACCTGAAAACATCCAAGCCTTCGACAAAGCCCTCAAGCTCCGGGGCGAGATACTGAAATACCTCTTCATTCGCAAATAGCGCAGACAAGTATTTTATAACAGGAGCAAGTTCAATGGCTGACATCAATGAAGTGGTCCTGGTCGGCAGACTCACCAGGGATGTGGAGCTGAAGTATACCAATACCGGCTTCGCGATCGCCAACCTTTCCCTGGCAGTCAACCGGCGGGTCAAGAAAGACGATACGTGGCAGGATGAGGGGAATTTCTTCAACTGCGTGCTGATCGGCAAGAGAGCGGAAGCTCTGGCCCAGTATCTGGTCAAGGGCAAGCAGATCGGCATCCAGGGCGAGCTGCGGCAGGACCGCTGGGAGCAGGACGGTCAACCCCGAAGCCGCGTCGAGATCTTCGTGAACAACATCCAGCTGCTGGGAAGCAGGGGTGCGGATCAGGGTACCCGCAGTGCACCCAGCCGACAGGAGCAGTATTCCGCTCCGGATATCCCGCAGGCTGACGACTTCGACGACGATATCCCGTTCTGAGAGCCGGCGGCCCGCGCAATCATTTCTGTATAGTTTATCGTTATATTGTAATAGGAGGATTCCTGCATGAGTGATGAAAATAAAGTAGAAAAACCGGTCGAAGCGGACAGCGCCGAAACCGCTGCCGAGAGCGCGGCGGTGGAGACGGCGGCCGCAGAGCCGCAGAGCGCCGAGCCTGTGGAGGCAGCCGAGCCTGCCGAGCCTGCCGAGCCTGCTGTGGAGGCAGCCGAGCCTGCCGAGCCTGCGGCGAAACCTGCTGCAAAACCTGCCGCGGAGAAGCCGGCAGCCGAAGCGGAGAAAGCCGAGGTGGAAGCCGCGGCAGCCGACGAAAAACCGGAAGCAGCGGGGGAAGCCGAACAGGCGGCCGCTGAAACCAGTGAAGCCCCCGCCGAGACCGTCGAAGCGGCGGCGAAGCCCAAGGCGGAGGCACCCGGCGAAGGGGCTCCATCCGCTACCGCCGGGGAAACCAGAGACGAATCCCGCAGCCGCGAGCCGCAGCGGGCTCGGCCTGAACGGCCGCAGGGCGATTCGGAGCAGAGAGATGACAGGAGGCGGGGCCGATCCTTCGACCGGGACGACAGCGATTCCCGCCCCCGGCGGGGCGGCGGCAGATCCAGGTACCGGACATTCTACAGGCGCAAGTACTGCAAGTTCTGCAGCAAAAAGTCCGATGTGAGCTACCGGGATCCGGACACGCTGCGCCGCTTCATCACCGACCGCGGAAAGATCCTGCCGCGGCGCATCACGGGAACCTGTCCCAAGCATCAACGACAATTGTCCGCGGCCATCAAGCAAGCGAGGATACTGGCACTGCTGCCGTTCGTCGAGAAGTAAATTGATCGAGATCCTCGTCTTCGCCGCCGTATCGACTCTTCTCTATCGACTGGGGATGGGTCCCATTCTCTTCCTCATACCCCTGCAGGTTCTCTATATACGGCGCGGGAAGAAAGCCTTCGCGGCGGGTGCCGTGCTCTCCCTGCTGCTGATCCTGCTGGCAGGGCTGCTGCTGGCGCGCAGGTGGACGACGGCAGACCCCGCTGCAGCCGGAGGCGGCCTCTCACCGGCCGCACCGTTTCTGATCCTGGACGTGGCCGTGTCCGCGCTTCTGATCGGGGGCCTGACCCTGATCCAGCTGCCGGAGATGAGTCCCGAGCTGCAGGCCCCTCGTTACCCGCGGGTAACACGCCTGGTGATCGCCACAGTCATTGCCGGGCTCCTGTCCGTGCCGCTGCTGCTCTACCTGCGGGGAAACGAGCCCTTCGTCACCGGTGTACAGGAGTTCATCGGAGCGCGGATAGAGGTGATGAACAGCGCCATTGCGGCCTCGCAATCGGCCGCCGGCACCGCCGGGGTCCAGCCGCTGCAGACGGCAGCGCTGCTCGAGCTGATCAATTCGATCCTGCTGCGCAGCTATCTGTTCTACTACTTCCTCGTGCTTGCCTTCTCCTGGTGGCTGGGAACGATCATCGGTGCCCGTTCCGTCGGGAGGCGTCCGGGGCTCACCCGGATTGCGGACTTCAAGCTTCCGGACAGGTACCTCTGGCCGCTGATCGCAACTCTGGCGCTGGTCGTGCTCACGCTGATCGTTCCCTCGGAGATGCTGGCCGTGCCCGCCTGGAACGCCCTGCTCATCCTGGTTTTTCTCTACGGCATTTCCGGCCTGGCAGTCATCCGTTTCCTGTTGAAGAAACTGAATGTTCGTCCGGGAGTCCGCTGGATGCTGATCGCGGCGATCGTCATCCTGGCCATGACCCCGAGAATAGGATTGGCGATCCTGATCCTCGTTCCGGGATTGGGCGTATCCGAAGTGTGGTTGAAATACCGAAGCAAAGAAAGGAGCAATGTATAACGATATGAAGGTGATCTTGAATCAGGACGTGGCCGGCCTTGGAGAAGAGGGCGACATCCGGGAGGTGGCCCGCGGCTACGCCCGGAATTTCCTCATCCCTAAAAATTTCGCCGTGCCCTACACCAAACAGAATCTCTCCCAGCTGGAAACCAGGCGGGCGGCCATAGAGCAGCGCAAGGAGGATAAGCGCCGTGAGGCAATGAGCCTCAAGGAGAGGCTGGAAGCCGAAGAGCTGGTTTTCTCCATGCCCGCCGGAGAAAGCGGCAAGCTGTTCGGTTCGGTAAACAACGCCATGGTGGTCCAGGAGCTCGAAAAACGGGGATACTCCATCGAGAGAAAACGAGTCGAGGTTCCCGAACACAATATCCGCATGGTGGGAAGCCACGCGGTGAAAGTCAAGCTGTACGGCAACGAAGAAGCCCAAATCAATGTACTGGTAGAGGCCGCGGAAGAGAAATAAACTACGCCCATGGCAACGACGGGGCTGAAAGACAAGATCCCTCCCAACAACCAGGACGCGGAAATCGCCACCCTGGGAGCGTTGCTGCTGGATACGGATGCACTGGGCACGGTGGTCCACTATCTCAGACCTGAAGACTTCTATAGAACGGCTCATCAGCGCATCTACCAGGCGATCCTCAGCCTCTTCGAGAAAAACGAAGCGATCGATCTGATCACTCTCACCGAGGAACTCAAGAACCAGAACCTCCTGGAGACATGCGGCGGGGCAGCCTACGTGTCCAGACTGACCTCGGCCGTGCCGACCAGCGCCAATGTCCGCTACTACGCACAGATCGTTCAGGATTGCAGCATCCGCAGGAATCTCGCCAGGATCGCCTCCTCCATCGTCTCCGATTCCTTCGATGACACCCGGGAGGTGCGGCTGATCATCGAAGAGGCGGAGCGGCAGATCTTCGAAATCACCGACAAGCAGCACACCGGCACATTCCAACCGGCAAAGGAGATCGTTTCCAGGACGATCGAAGCCATCGAGAAGCTCTACCATACGAAAGACGCCTACATCGGGATCCCCTCGGGCTTTTCAGAGCTGGATACCCTGACCAGCGGCTTTCAGAACTCCGAGTTCATCGTGATCGGGGCCAGGCCGTCGGTCGGGAAAACCGCCCTCGCCCTGACCATGGCGGCAAACATGGCGATCCACAACAAATTCCCGGTCGGCTTCTTCACTCTGGAGATGTCCAGCATGGCCCTGATGCAGCGGATGCTGGCCAGCGAAGCCCGCATTCGCTCCAACAGCCTCCGCTCGGGATTCCTGAAACCGTCGGATTTCCACAAGCTGACCGAAGCGGCCAGCAAGATCTACGAAGCGCCTCTGTACATCGAGGACACCCCCTCGCTGCGGCTCCTGGATCTCCGTGCCCTGGCGCGCCGCATGCGCCACCAGTTCAATGTGGCCATCATCTTCATCGACTACCTTACCCTGATCACCTCGGAAAACCGGGAGCTGGCGCGTCACGAACAGATCGCCGAGATCAGCCGCTCTTTGAAAGCTCTGGCCCGGGAACTGGACATTCCGGTCGTCGCCCTGTCCCAGGTGCGCAGGGAGAGCGAGGGCAAGCAGCCCAACCTGGCGGACCTCCGAGAGTCCGGCTCCATCGAACAGGACGCGGACGTGGTGATCTTCCTTCACCGGGAAAGGCTTGCAGGAGACAGCCAGGAAGAGCTGCCCCGGAATATCGAAACGGATCTGATCGTGGCCAAACAGAGGAACGGCCCGGTGGGGAACCTGAAGATCGCCTTCATACCGGAATACACGAAGTTCGAAAATCTGGCCAAAGGCTCGTAAGTTTCAGATATGGGATTCAAGGATCAATACGATTTCGACAGCCTGGTCAACGAGGCGGAGGAACTGGTTGTCGCGGAGATCGCCAGGCAGGTTCCCGAAAGTCCCGGTCTGTGCACCTGCAGTGAGTGCATCCTGGATGTGGCCGCCTATGCGCTGAACCAGGTCCGCCCCCGCTATCGTGTGTCCCTGCTCGACTCCGTTTACGTCGACGCTGAGGAGCGGGATGCCTATCTGGCAGAAATTCGCCGGGCCGTCCGCGACGGCATTCGCAAGGTTAGTGCGAATCCTCCTCACGACTGAGACGGATCACTCCATCCGGGCTCATGGCGCCCCAGCTCCGGTCTTCGAACAACTGGATGTTGTAAAGCAGCCGGCGGGAAGAAAGTTCCCACACCGAGATCGATGAATCCCTGTTCAGCGAGAAGATCTTGCCGTTGTGAACCGCCAGCTTCCGTGGTATCTGGCCGGAAGGATCCAGGGTTTCCGTCCGGGAATTGCGAAACACCGTTACCGCTCCGTATCCCAGACTGGTGAACACGCCCCCCGACCGATCCCCGGTAAGGGTCGCTCCCAGGTCCTCGCCGTCGAAGCTCTTGAGCACCCTGCTGCGCTCGAAGGCGAATCCGGTGCGGACCTTGACCACGGTGCGAACCCGTCCGGCGTTCTGCTCCACGGCCAGGGTGTACAATCCCCCTCCCCGGTCCGCCCCGTCGTAGAAAAGATCGTAAACGAACAGGCTTGGATCCTGGATCGGTACTGTCTCTCCCGTCCGCCGGTTGATCTGCAGGAGCGGTCCGCTCAGGGCGGACAGATGGGTTTTCGCGCCGATGAGCGTGTCGCCGAAGATCTGAATCAACCGGTTCATTCCCGGGGCGTTATACTGGAAGGTGACGGCATAGGTGTCGGGGTCCAGGATCCGGCAGCGGCCGCTGTCCTGGACTACTATGATCCCCTGCTCCGAGGCCCACACATGGCGGATCGGCGATCCGAGCTCTACCGGGAGATCATGAACATTCCCGTACCAGGTGTCCAGCACAGCCGCCTTTCCCTCCTGCCCGCCTCTGCACCAGATCAACAGCCGCTGAGCGTCCAGATACGTGATGCCCACGTCGCAGGAAAAAGGGTTGGAGTAACGGATCTCCCGCACATCCGGCCCCTGCCCGGCATCCGGATCATAGGTGGGCAGGAAAAACTCCGAGTCGAAAATCACGATCTCGGAGCTCGAAGCGACCGCAGCCTCACCGCCCCAAAAAGCGAAATCGGATATCCCTCTGCGGGTGTCCTCCACCACGACGGTCGCCTCTCCCCCTGCAGCCCCGACGGCGATCGTGCCGTCGGAGGTGGCCAGGTACAGATCCCGATCGCCGTAGGCGATGCGGTTCAGAGCCGGGAAGCGCCCGGCGAAGGAAGTGGACAGCTCGATCAGGAACCTGCCTCCGAAGTACCACTTCTTCGCCTCTCTGCCCCCTTCCCCTTCCACGACACCGGCAATCTCGTTCCCCGCGGTGGAAAAACTCAAGTCGACTATTCCCCCCACGCGGCTGCGATCCACCACCTCGCCGCTCAGGATGTCGACAACGAGCAGTTGATCGCCCATGGATGCTGCGATGTAGCGGTTGTTGGGGGAGATGCAGACCGTCTCCAGATCCGCCGGCGCCCTGAGCTGCTTTACCATCCGTCCGCTGCGGATATCCCAATAGGTGATCGAGCCGGAGGGCTGATAGGTCATGATGTTGCCCTCGTTTCGGGCAACCGTGAAGTAGGAGACGATCCCGAAGCCCCTTCCCATGTAGGGCAGGACCCTCCCCGTCCTGGGATTCACCGCGGTAAGGCTTTTGTAGTCCGCCCTGCTGTAGAACAGGTAGGTACCCCCGGGGGAATAGGCGAAGTGCATCAGCTGTGAGCCCGAATCCACGCCGAACAGCCTCTGCCGGCGCTGCCAGTTCCACACCTCCAGCGTATTGCCCTGAAGCGAATCCCCCACCAGGACGGCCAGGTGCTGCTCGGTTGGATGAACAGCCAGGCGCTGAAGCGGTTTGTGGGAGATGCGAACCACATCGATGAGCTGACCCGCCTCCGCATTCCAGATTCGTACCGTGCCGTCCTCTCCGGCTGAGAACAACACCCGTCTCTCGGCGTCATAGATCAGGTCATTGATCTTGCCGTAATGGCTGAGGGCGACGGGGAACTGGGCAAAAAGCAGGGCGGAGCCCGCCAGCAGCAGCAGGCAGACGAGTATCGGGCGTCTCAATCCGGACCTTCCATCAGCAGATTGTTGATCGAAACGTAGGGAGCCTTGAGAATATCGGAGAACGGAGGCTCGTGCTTCTTCTCCTCCAGCTGGGAGGCCACCTTGTGCACCGTTTGCAGGGGTACCTTCAGGATGCCGACTTCATTCTCCTTCAATCCCAGCACGTTGAACAAAGCGCTCTCCCCTTCTGTCCTGGAAAACAGGATGCGCACCTCCTTGTCTCCCTCCTCCTCCATGACCTTGCTCAGCAGATAGTACTTCACGACCTCGATCACCCTGTCGTCGAGATCGTACTGTTTGAGAAGGAATTTTTCCACCAGCTCTTCATAGCCGATCGCCACCCGATTTGCCTCCCGCAGTGAATAGGCCAGGGAACCGCGGAAAAAGGCCGCCCGATCCAGCTCTGGAACAAGGAAGATGCTGTTCTCCGCCTGCGGATCCTCGATCAGAACGGGAAACTCCGGTTTCAGCACCTTGCCGCAGTTCGGGCAGCGGATGCTCAGGAATTCCCCGCTGAGTATCGCCTGTTCCGCCTCCGGATCTTCCGCCAGGTTGATCGAGTCGGGTATATCCGCATCGAAGCCGTGCTCGCAGAAACAGACAATGCGACGTTTCATCCCGTCACCTCCCCATGAAAAAGAGAATGTCGCTGAAGGTGGCTACTACCGCGATCAACACGATGAAGGAAAAACTGATCATCTGGATGCGGGCGATCACCTTGGGCTGCAGGGGTCTTCTCCGAAGGGATTCCAGAGCGAACACCAGGATCTGCCCGCCGTCCAGACCGGGGATGGGCAGCAGGTTGATGATGAACAGCACGATGCTCAGCAGGCAGAGGAAACGGAAGTAGGAGACCAGCCCCTCGGCCAGTCCGAAGCCGAAGCCGCTGGTGGCTACCGAGCCCACGTAGTAGGTGATTCGCAGGGGTCCGGCCACGGCGTTCCGCAGGTTTACCCCCTTGAACAGCAGGCCGATGCCCTTCACTGTGATGAGAAAGGTCTCCCAGCTTTCCTCGATGCCCTTGGCGAGCGCACCGGCAATCCCCACCTCCTGGGTGGGATACACGCCTACGGCGAAGGTGGCACCGAGGTTGACAATGCCCCGCTCGTCGTAGTCCAGAACCAGGGTCGCTTCCCGGCTGATCCCCTCCCTCTGGTAGCCGATCTCCAGCGTCTGCGGACGGCCTTCGAGCTGCTGATAGAAATCGATGGTATGCCGGACCGGTTTCCCGCCGGCGGATGTGACCCGGTCTCCCCGCTGAAGCCCGGCCAGAGAGGCGGCGCTGCCCGGGGTGACCTTGTCGATGATCGGGTCCCGCCACGCGTACACACCGATCTTTCCGGCCCCCGTGTCCAGGTCCAGCTCGGGGGTCAGGGCTGCCTGGAGCATCCTGCCCTCCCGCTCCACCGTGAGCACGATCTCCCGGTTGGGCGCCGTGGCCACGGTCTCCAGGAGATCCTGGAAATGGTTGATCCGCTGTCCGTCCACGGCTACGATCCGGTCACCCGTCTGCAGACCGGCCCGGGTTGCCGGGGGCGTCCGGGAGAGGATGTCCACGCCGTACTCGGAGGCCAGGACTATCCGGTTCCCGTCCGTGTGCACGTTGAACCCGACCCACCAGATCAGGGTGAGCACCAGCACGGCGAACAGCACGTTGGCCAGGGGGCCGGCAGCGGAGGTCACGATCCGCTTCCACGGCGGAGCGGCGAAAAACGTCCCGTCCTCCCTCTGCTCCTGGGCGTTGTAGGGATCCTCCCCCTTGAGCTTGCAGTAGCCGCCGAAGGGAAGCATGGAGATCCGGTAATTCGTGCCCTTGTAGTCGAATCCGACGATCTTCCTCCCCCATCCCAGGGAGAAGGTTTCCACCCCGATGCCGACCCGTTTGGCCGCGATGAAGTGCCCGAGCTCGTGCACGAACACCATGATTCCGAAACCGATGATTCCAAAAACGATCGTCAATACCACGTTAAACAATCCTCTCAACGGTCAAGTATTTTCACAGCTCTGCTTCGAGCCTCCCGATCGACCTCCAGGATCTCCTCCAGGCTCGCCGCCGGGGAGCTCCAATCGGCAAGAAGAGTCTCTTCCACCAAACGAGGGATCTCCAGGAAGCAAATCCCGTGATCCAGGAAGCGCTGCACGGCCACCTCATTGGCGGCGTTGTAGACGATCGGGTATCCCCCTCCCTTTTCTGCGGCCCCGTATGCCAGGTCCAGCAGCCTGTACTTCCGGGGATCGACGGGCTCGAAACTGAAGGAACGGCCCGTCATCTGGAACGGCTCCACGCAGGGGGACTTCATCTCCGGCCAGGTCAGCGCATCCTGAATGGGCAGCCGCATGTCCGGCTGGCTGAGCTGGGCGTAGAGGAATCCGTCGATCGTCCGGATCAGAGAGTGGACGTAGCTCTGCGGATGAATCAAGACCTTTATGGCCGAAAGGGGCAATCCGAACAGGTAGTGGGCCTCGATGACTTCCAGTCCCTTGTTGGCCATGGTTGCCGAATCCACGGTAATTTTCGCCCCCATGTCCCAGTTTGGATGGCTGACCGCATCCTCCACGCTCACCTCCCCCAGCTGTTCGTAGGACAGCTCCCGGAATGCGCCCCCTGAGGCTGTGAGGATTATCTCCTGCACCTCCTCGGGCCTGCGCCCCCGCAGCAGGTGGAACAGCGCGTGATGTTCCGAATCGATGGGAAGGAGGCGGGATCCGTTGCGCCGAGCCAGCTCGGAAACCAGCGGACCGGCCATCACGATCGTTTCCTTGTTCGCCAGGGCCAGGTCCATGCCCCGCTGCAGCGCAGCAACCGAAGGGCGCAGTCCGTCGGCCCCGGAGATCCCGTTCACCACCAGTTCCGCCGGAATCTCTGCAAGCATCTGCAGCAGGCCGTCCTCTCCCCGGTAGACCCGCACCCCCCGCAGGTCCCCCGGTTCCTCCACGTCTCCCGGAACGGGATCAGCGGCGACGGCAACGGCCTGCGGGGAAAACTCGCGCACCTGGGCCGCCAGACGGCCCACATTGCTCCTGCAGGCCAGAGCCACTACCGTGAAAGACGGACTCAGGGCTCTGAGGACATCCAGAGTGTTTTCCCCGATCGAGCCGGTGGATCCCAGCACGATGACTTTTTTTCTCTTCACCTTCGAATCCGCATCTGTCTCCAATTTACCGCCAAATCCACAGAAAGACAAAGTAGAACAGCGGGGCGGTGAGCAGCCAGGAATCGACGGAATCGAGGATCCCTCCCCGTCCCGGGATGATCCCTCCGGAATCCTTGACCGCGGCGGATCGTTTGAGCGCCGACTCCACCAGGTCCCCGGCGATTGTCAGAATCCCGGCCGCTGCACCGATCACTGCGGTGAGGCCGTAGCCGATCGGCAGCAGATCAGGGACGGCAGCCCTGAACAGCAGCGCGATCCCCACCGCGGCCAGGATCCCGGCCGCGAAGCCGACTGCAGACTTGTTCGGGCTCAGGGCAAGCCCGAGCCGGGTGCTTCGCCCCAGAAACATCCCGGCCAGATACGCCATGATGTCGTTGGCGAAGTTGATGCTGAAGAAAAACAGGAGCACCCACTTTGCATTTTCGAAAACCGTCAGCCGTACGATGAAGGACAGGAAAACAGCCGGGTATACCAGCACGAGCACGGAGGAGCAGATGCACTGCAGCAGGGCCTCCAGGTCCTTGGCCTCCCGCACCCAGAGAGAACGCAGCAGCACGATCGTCAGCAGGGACGCGGGTACGGCCGGGGACCAGGCTGCGGGGATCAGGCCGAGGGCCTCGAGGTACGTACCGGCGGGTATCAGCGCGGCCAGGAGAAAGATCCCGGGAAATGCCGGGGCGCCCCGCCTGGCCAGCAGCCTGTCCAGCTCCCGGGCGCCGGCGGCGGCGACCACCACGACACCGAGATTCAGGGCCAGATGGTTGAAATGGGGAAGCACGAATACCAGAACGAAAAAAACGGGAAGCGCGACGACGACGGTTGCCGTTCGAACGAAGAAGGAACGGGGGCCCATGACTGCGTTGCAGAAGGATCTACCGGTTCCGCGCGGGGGCGGGACTCGATCCGGATGAGGGCTGCTGCGGCGCTTCCTGGGCGCCGTAGCGCCGATCGCGGCACCCATAGGAGGCAAGGGCCTCCAGCAGATCCGCTTCGTCCCAGTCCGGCCACATCTTCGGGCTGAAGTACAGCTCGGAGTAGGCCATCTGCCATATCAGGAAATTGCTGATCCGGCATTCTTCCCCGGTCCGGATGATCAGATCGGGATCGGGAATCTCCGGGTGATCGAGATGGGAGCTGATATCCTGTTCGGAGAACCGGCTGCTTTTTCCCTCTTCGAGCGCCCGGTTCACCGCGCGCAGTATCTCATCCCTGCCCCCATAGTCTATCGCCAGGTTGAGGGTCATCCTTGTGAAGCCGGCGGTTCGTTCTTCGACCCGCTGCAGCACCTGGACGACGTCCTTGGGCAGATGACTGAGACTCCCGGAGTTGACGACGCGAATCTCGTTTTCCTCGTAGAACCTGCTCTCTCTGCGCAGGTGGTTCTTGATCAGGAACATGAGGTAGGAAACCTCTTTGCCGGTGCGCTTCCAGTTTTCGGTGGAAAAGGTGTAGAGAGTCAGATAGCGCACTCCCGCCTTCAACGAAGCCCGTACGATTCTCTTGGCGGCCTTGACGCCCTCCAGATGCCCTCGGGTGCGGGCTTTGCCCTGCCGCCGGGCCCACCTTCCGTTCCCGTCCATGATGATCCCCACGTGCTGCGGAATAGGGCCGGAGGTTTCTACGGTCATCAGATCTCCATTATTTCCTTCTCTTTGGCCTCTACGATCCCGTTCACATCTTCGATGTACTTGTCGGTGAGCTTCTGGATCTCATCCTGTCCCCGCTTGGACTCGTCTTCTCCGATCTCCGACGCCTTCTGGAGATTCTTCAGCTCATCGTTGGCATCACGGCGGATATTGCGGATGGAGATCCGGCTCTTCTCCGCCATGTTGCGGGCCAGTTTCGCCAGTTCTTTGCGCCGTTCTTCGGTAAGAGGCGGGATATCGATTCGAATGACTTTTCCATCGTTGTTGGGATTCATCGACAGCTCGGATTTCTGGATGGCCTTTTCGATTTCCGACAACACGGAACGATCCCAGGGCTGGATGACCACCAGTCTCGCCTCCGGAACCGATATGGTCGCCACCTGGTTCAGCGGGACCTTCTGGTCGTAGTAATCCACCCTGATGTTCTCGAACAGGGCGGCGGATGCTCTGCCGGTCCGGATCGTTTTGAACTCGTCCTCCAGGGCTTTCACCGCCTTTTTCATTTTTTCTTCGCTTTCCTTGTTCACTCTTTCCATCCGCACTACTCCTTGATGAAAACGGTGAACCGCAGAAGCTTGCCTCTGCGATTCACCGTCCGCCCGTCCTATTCCAGCTCTTCTCCCACCTTGTAGTAGAGGTATTCGGAGATCTGCACCTTCCCGCCGACCTCTTTGCCCAGGTCTTCGAGAACCTTGGAGACCTTGAGATTCTGGTCCTTGATGAAAGGCTGGTCCACGAAACAGATCTCGGCCATATGCTTGTTGATCTTGCCCTGGACGATGCCCTTCACCACGTTTTCCGGTTTGCCCAGCTTCTCCGCCTGCTTGGTGAAGATCTCCTCCTGTTCGTCGAGATACGGCTTCGGAACCTGATCCCGCGACAGAAACAGGGGAGCGAAGGCGGCAGTGTGCAGGGTCAGATCGAAGGCCACTTCCTTGACCCTGGGATTGTCCTTCAGGGACGGATCGGAGAGTGAAAACCTGACCATGACTCCGATCTTTCCTTCCCCGTGGATGTAGTCCAGGATCATATCATTGGCTCCGGCCTCGATGACCTGGAGACGCCGCAGCGTGATATTTTCCTTGATTTTGCCCACCGCCTCCTGAACCTGTGAAGAAAAATCTTCCGGGCGAGCCTGCCTGCCCCTGGACACCGCCGCTTCTGCAAGCGTCTGCCCGAGGGCAACGAACTCCTTGTTCTTGGCCACGAAGTCCGTCTCGCAGGTGAGCTCCAGCAGAGCACCCGTTCCATCCTGGATACGGGAGAATACGCGCCCTTCCTTGGTCGCTCGGCCGGCCCGCTTTTTTGCGGCGGCCAGACCCAGTTCTTTCAGGATCTTCTCCGCCCTGGCAGCATCGCCGTTCGCCTTAACGAGTGCGTTCTTGCAGTCCATCATCCCTGCGCCTGTTTTCTCGCGCAGGGCTTTGACATCGGTTGCCTTGATATCCACCTGTGTTCTCCTACTCGTCGTATAGTTTGTCTTCGTCTACGTTGTGCTCGTCCGCCAGGTTCACCTGCTGGGCGGGGACGGTCTTCTCGTCGGCCTTCTTCGCCTCTTCTTCGTCTGGATTGTACTCCGAGTAATCCTTGTCGGTGAATCCGGCCTCATCCTGCTCTTCGGCGACGCTGCCGACCGCTGCTCCGACGGCCACGGTTTCCACCACCGCCTCATCCTCGTCCTTGTACTTTTCGTACTCGGATATTTCGTCCTTGTCCACGTAGGAGGTGAAATCCTCTTCGCTGGTTTCATCCTGGAGGGTTTCGATGATTTCCAGACCAACCTCGTTTTCGGCTTCGATCACCGCATTGGCCATGATCTGAGAGAACAGGTTGATCGCCCGGATCGCATCGTCGTTTCCCGGAATCGGATAGTCGATGCCTTCGGGATTGCAGTTGGTGTCCACGATGGCCACGATCGGGATCCCCAGCCTCTTGGCCTCGGCCACGGCTATGGCTTCCTTGCGGGTATCGATGACGAACACGATTCCGGGCAGCTCCTTCATCTCTTTGATGCCGCCCAGGCTGCGTTCCAGCCGGGCCCGTTCCTTGACCAGCCGGGAGATCTCTTTCTTGGTCAGCTTCTCGAAGGTACCGTCCACCTCCATCTTCTCGATCTTCTTGAGCCTCAGGAGCGATCTCTTGATCGTGGAAAAATTGGTGAGCATGCCTCCGAGCCAGCGGTTGTTCACGTAGAACATGCCGCAGCGCTGGGCTTCCCGCTCCACCGCCTGCTGCGCCTGCTTCTTCGTGCCGACGAACAGCACTGCCTTCCCGTCGAGAATGGTTTTACGAACCGCTTCGAAGGCCTCTCGAATGGATACGATTGTTTTCTGTAGATCGATGATGTGGATCCCGTTGCGCTCCGCGAAGATGTACTTCTTCATCCGGGGATCCCAGCGCTTGGTCTGGTGGCCGAAGTGCACACCCGACTCAAGCAGGTTCTTCATTGTGACGACTGCCAATGCGTCCTCCTTGCTCGGGGACCTCTTTGGGTCCCTTTCCTTCTCTTTATCTCGCACCCCTGCAGCCGACAGTCGGCAGCATCGCAAGCGCTTTGCACCCTGAGCTCTACGAATGCTGTGAAGTCGTACTGCAAGAGCCGGAAATTGATCTTCCCTGACCTCCACCTACGGTGGATCAGCGCAGGGAGTAGTTGTTGCTCTTTAAAATGCCATAAAATGTCTCGAGAGGCAAGCCCACAACGTTGCTGTAGGAACCCCGGATCCACTCGACGAAAAAAGCCCCGCGCTCCTGGATGCGGTACGCCCCGGTGACTCCGGACCATTCGCCGCTTTCCAGGTACAGCTCGATATCCTCTTTGCTCAGGGGCGCGAATTTTACCTCCGTGCAGACGCTCCGCAGGTCCACCGGCTCCCCCTTCGAAGCCTGCAGGCCGATACCGGTGTACACGCGGTGAACGTTTCCGGAAAGCCTGTGGAGGATCGACTCGGCTTCCTCGATCCCCTCGGGCTTATGAATCGCTTCTCCGTCGATCTCCACCAGCGTATCCAGCCCGAGAAGCCAGCGGGGGGATTCCTGTTTGAACATCTCCACGACCTTCTCGATCTTGCGCAGGGCGATCCGCTTCACCCGCTGCTCCACGCTCCGTATGCCGGTGAAGGATTCGTCGATGCTCGGGGGAAAAGCCTTGAAAGGGATGCGGACCCTGTTGAGCAGCTCCTGGCGCCGGGGAGAGCCGGAAGCCAGAATGATGGTTTCCATGTTGTTTCTCGCTGAACTATGTTGTTTTCGATTCCTGTATCGGGTTCGAGGACCGAAACTTCGGGGCTACATCATGCGGAACAGGAAGATGCCGCCCAGGATCCCGATGAACGTACCCGGGTTGATCTTGATGAAAACGCTGAGCACAGACAGATCTAAACCCACCGGCCCGATCCCCAGAGAAAGCTCCAGGCCGAGCTTGACAGCGACCCGCTCCAGCACCTCCCATCCCAGGGTGCCGATCAGGAACCCCAGCCCGAGGAAGGATACGAAGGTGGATCGGTTCCGGCTGCTCAGTTTCATCGATCGCTCGAGAAATATGTCAGAAGCGGCTGATCGTGTCAAGTTGAACAGCGGAAGCGGCCGGAGGGCGGGTGGCTCGCCCGGGGAGCGTGGCGTAGTGCGCAGGCGGTGGCCACGGCTGTCGTCGACGATCGGCATGTCCCGGTGACCAATATCAGCGGCCTCCACAGGTGGGCCGGACCGGCAACGGGGCCGCGTTGCCGTGTTTGCGAAAACGGATTGACAATCCCGCCGATTCATTTTAGTTTTAGATCAACCCGGGCAATTAGCTCAGCTGGATAGAGCGCTGGCCTCCGGAGCCAGAGGCCGTGGGTTCGAATCCCGCATTGCCCGGATTTTATCTTTTACCATAGCTACCTATATCTCATTAGCTATAGATCAATGTACTGAACCAAAAACCCCGAATGGACGACCCCAAAAGACTTTGCTATACTTGTACTATGGGAGGTGCGATGGAACAGACAACATTGAAAGCGAAGATGGAGCGCTTGATCCATAATTTACCAG
>JAFGQJ010000326.1 GCA_016935715.1 Spirochaetales bacterium | reverse complement strand
GTATCATCATCGGAGCCCTGCCGGGGTTGACGGCCACCATGGGGATCGCCCTGCTTCTGCCGTTGAGTTTCCAGCTGGGCAGAGCTACCGGCATGGGTCTTCTCCTGGGCGTGTATTGCGGGGCGGTCTCTGGCGCCTCGATCCCGGCGATCCTGCTGGGCATCCCGGGCAACCCGAATGCGATCGCCACCGTGTACGACGGGCAGGCCATGACCAGGAAGGGGTTGGCGGGGCAGGCTCTGGGCGGGGCGGTGGTCGCCTCGTTCATCGGCGGGATCCTGAGCCTGATCGCCCTGGCCCTGTTCTCACCGCTCATCGCCAGGTTCACCCTGGCTTTCGGACCGGCGGAAAAGGCCACCCTGGCTCTGGTCGGTCTGACCATCATCGCCTCGGTCTCCGCCAGGAATCTGGCCAAGGGCATTCTCACCGGCGCCTTCGGGCTGGCCCTGGCGTTCATGGGCACCGACCCGTTTACCGATGCTTTGCGGATTCCCTTTCCGGACTTGCTGGCCAAGACTCCCCTGGTCGGGGGGATCAAGCTGATCCCGGCCCTGATCGGTCTTTTCGGGGTCTCCCAGGTCCTCTACGATCTGGAGCGCATCCAGGGCGGACGCCTGGCCCCGCCGCAGTTGAAGATCGAGAAGGTGTTCCCTCCGCTTCGAAAGGTCGCCTCCATGTGGAGGATCATCCTGGAATCCACCGGCATCGGAACTCTGATCGGAGCGATCCCGGGCACCGGAGCGTCGATCGCCGTGTTCCTGAGCTACGAACGAGCGAAGCGGATCACCGCTTCGCCGAGGAGCAAGCTGGAGAAGGTCGGCAGCGGCTGCCTGGAAGGAGTGATGGCTCCGGAGGTGGCAAACAACGCGGTAACCGGAGGAGCGCTGATACCGGTGCTGTCGCTCGGAATTCCCGGGGACTCGGGAACCGCCGTGCTCCTCGGGGCCCTGCTGATCAAGGGGGTGGTGCCCGGCTACCAGCTGTTCAGCCAGGATCTGGACCTGGTTTATGCAATCCTCTTCGCTCTGCTGCTGTCCAATGTTTTCATGCTCACCTTTCAGCTGCTCGGGGTCCGGTTCTTCCCGAAGGTGCTGTCCATACCTCTGGCGCTGCTGTTGCCGGTCATCCTCGTCCTGTCCATGATCGGTGCCTACGCCATCGAGGGACAGGCGGTGCTCGCCGCCACCTTCGATATGGGGGTGGCCCTGGTTCTCGGCATAGTCGGCTACTACCTGAAAAAGGCGGACTACCCGACCGCACCGATCGTCCTGGGGCTGATCCTGGGTGGGTTGCTGGAGGTGAATTTCCGGCGGGCGGTGAAGCTGGCGGGAGGAAACTACCTGGTGTTCTTCACCAAGCCCATAGCGGTGGTTTTCATCGTACTGGCCGTCGTCTCGGTCCTGCTGCCTCTGATCCAGAAGAGGAGGAGGAGTTGAAGATCGTTTTTTTCGGTACCGCGGGAGCGGTGCAGAGCGCTTCGGACGGCAATGTCCGTTTCGCCCTCCGGGGGCAGGGCTGCAGCCTGCTGGTCGATGCTTCGGGCAGCCCCGTGCATGACCTGCTGAAAGCCGGGCTCGATCCCCTGACCCTGGACGCCCTGGTGCTGACTCACACCCACACCGACCACATCTACGGGCTGCCGTCTCTGGTTCACAATCTGTGGCTGATGAAGCGGGACAAGGAGCTCAAGATCATCTCCAACACGCAGACCGCGGCCAAGGCGCGGCAGCTGCTGGAGCTTTTCGGCCTCCCGGACAAGGAAGGGATGTTCCGCATCGATTGGATAGAATGTATGGACGGAGAGAACCGCCCCCGGCAGGTGGCGCCCTCCCTGACCCTGAAGCTGTTCCCGGTGCGCCATTCGGTTCCCACCTCGGGGGTGCGGGTCGAACAGCGAGGGGCCGTACTCGTGTACACGGCGGACACCGCTCCCTTCGAGGGGCTGATCGAAGCCGCTCGCGGCTGCCGGGCGCTGATCCACGAGGCCTCCGGAGCCCGCGACCGGGAAGAGCATCTCAACCGGGCGGGACATTCCTCGGCCCGGCAGGCCGGACGGACGGCAGCCCAGTCGCGAGCCGACCTGCTGTTTCTCTGCCATTTCGACTGTCGCGGGGGGCCTGCGGCGGCGGACCTGAGAGCCGAAGCGCAGGAAAGTTTCGGGGGGGAGGTCATCATACCCGAGCTGTTCAGGGAATACGAGATTGGCGAAACTTGAGCACAGACAGGTTCCCGGTCAGCCGGGCTATGCCGTGGTTTTCGATTACGACGGCACCCTCATCGATTCGAGGCAGGTCAAGGTGCGGAACTACAGGGACGCCGTCATGGGGATATTCTTCCCTCCCGTGCAGCGGCGCGGAGATATCGAGAAATCCTGTCTGCGCACCATGGGTGCCAACCGCTTCATCCAGCTGGAGGACACGCTGGGCATCCTGGGAATCGAGGCCTCGGAGCAGCAGCGGCAGAGCTGGAGCGGCCTCTACTCGGAGTTGAACAGCAGGACCGTCCCCTCCGTTTCCGAGTTCCCTTCGGTGCGGAGGCTTCTTAGCCGTCTGGAAGAGGCGGGCTACCGCCTCTTTGCCGCTTCGGGTATCCTGGATGAGGAGTTTCGCGCGGAGCTCGCCAGGCGGGGCCTGTCCCGCTACTTTTTGGAAGCCAAGGGCGGAGACAAGGAGGCTTTCCTGGCAACTCTGAAGCGAAGAGGCTTTCACCCGATCCTGTTCGTAGGGGATACGGACTACGATCGACGCACCGCACTGCAGGCAGGGGTGTCGTTTTTCCGGATCGCCACTGAAGAGGACGTACGCAGGCTCGAACGCCGACTCCTGCCCGGCTCCCCAGGCTGATCGGCCTGGCGGGACGGTCGTCAATCGTGAGCCCGG
>JAFGQJ010000056.1 GCA_016935715.1 Spirochaetales bacterium | reverse complement strand
GCAAGGCGTTTCAAATTTCTCGTTTATTCCCCCTACGGTAGTATATTCGGCAGACAGTTCGGTGAGTTACAGCAAAAATCACCGCCTATCGAATCAGCTGAACGAGCCGTCGCAGGATGTTGGCGGACAGACCCCAGATCAGGTAGTCCCGGTAGATCAGATAATACAGGGTGCGGCTTTCCGTCCTGTTCCAGACGCCGCCGGGCAGGTAGCTCAGCGGGAAATCCTCCGACAATGTGTGCCGTTCGACGATGCGGGCTTGCCGCATCTCGTTGCCCAGCAGGTGATCCAGGGGCAGGGTGAACACCTCCTCCACCTCGATCCCGTCGGGCTGCAGCACGGCATCCGAGCCGATGCCGGCGACGAACGGAACCACCAGCTCGTTTCTGCGGCGCTGCTGTTCCGGAAGCTGCCCCAGATACTCCACCTGGTCGCCCGGCACCCCCAGCTCCTCCTCCAGCTCCCGCAGCGCCGCCTGCCAGGGATTTTCTCCGGCTTCGATGCGCCCGCCCGGAAAGCCCACCTCCCCCGGGCTGCGGCGCAGGTGCCGGGAGCGAAGCTCGAACACGATCTCCACGGTCCCGTCCCTGATCAGCAGCGGAACGATCACGGCGGATCGGACGAAGGGGAAGGCCAGGCTCCCGCCGTCCGCCTCTAGTGCGCGGCGGAGCTTGTCGATGTAGTTTTGCTGCGACACTGGCCGCTATTGTGGGCCAGCCGTCCTGCCTGGTCAAGGGCAATCCAACGATTGTGTCAAATCATCAACCGACGCACACCTCTGCAGATGCGCTCAGCGTTGGGCAGCGTTTCATCTTCCAGATGGCGCGCATAGGGGATCGTCGTCTGCGTGCAAACGCGGGCGTATTTGAATTCAATACCGGCTTCCAACGCGACAGCGCACACTTCACCCGAGAGGCCGAAACTCTGGTAATCCTCATCCACCACCAACAGGCGTCCGCTGCTGTCTGCCGCCTCACAGATCGCCGGCCGGTCAAGAGGCGAGACTGTGCGCAGGTCGAGCACACCCGCCGAGATTCCCTGACGCTCGAGGGCACTTGCGGCTTGCAGGGCACGGTGGACGCCAACTCCCACGCTCACAATGACAGCGTCACGGCCCTGCCGGCGGAGAACGGCTTTTCCAATGGGGAGGGGATTCCATCTACGTGGAACGAAACCTCTGGCTCCTTCGGCGGGGATATCAAAACCAACGGTACTTCGCGCTCCCGAACCCAAGAACTCGATCCACGTCTCCGAAAGCAGCTTGTGCTCCAGGAAGAGCACAGGCCCGTCGTGCTGGACAGCGGCCAGCATCAAGCTCCCCGCATCGGCCGGCGTCGACGGAACCAGCACGGTCAAGCCGGGAATGTGTGCCAGCCAGCCCCACAGGGCCTGCTCGTGCTGCCCGCCATCGCCGTATCCCCCGCCACAGGGAACTCGCAAAACAAGCGGTGCGCTCCACCCGCCGCCTGAAAAGGCCGCGACTTTGGAGGCGTGGTTGAGCAGGGCGTCCATGCACACCCCCAGAAAATCCACCATGTACACTTCTACTACGGGGCGCAGCCCTGCCATGGCGGCGGCAACAGCTGCTCCCACGAAGGCGCTCTCACTGATCGGGGTGCCTCGAACGCGCTCGGGCCCGAAGCGTACCAGCAGGTTCCTCCGCAGCAGGGGAACATCCTCACCAAAAACAACAATTCGGGGATCGCGGGCCATGGCCCAGGAAAGCGCCTCATCAACAGCCTGGGTGAAGAACATCATTTTCACAAGGAATTCCCCGCCAGTACCGATGTGAAGACATGATTGATCTCCCGCTCCGTTCTCGCCTCCAGCTCCTGCAGCCTCGGGGGGTCGGAAAGCAGGGCCTCGCGTGCCCTTGATACGGGATCGTTCGCAGGATCCCGGCGCGGGTCGTGCAGTGTCGACAGCACCCCCTCGAGAACCGCTTTGAGGGCGGCGGCACGGTCGTGTAACGAGGCGCCGCGGCGTTTCAACAGCGAGCGGGTCAGTGAAACGCCGATTCCGGGTGCTTCCTTCATGGGCTCGCGCAGTATCCGCAGCGGTTGATAGCCCAGGAAGTGGGCCTCCAGATGCACGCAGCTGGCCCGAAGAAATGTCGGCCCCATTCCGCCGCGGGCACGTTCGATTGCCGTACGAGCGACCGCCGTTACCTCAGCCACGTCGATGCCGTCCACCTCGGCTGCAGGAACGCCGAGCCCCCGACATCGTTCCTGCAACTGGCCGCCGGTGGTTTTCTTTGATTCCGTCGTAATTGACCAGCCGTCATCCTTGCAGACGAACAGCAAGGGCAGAGCCCAGACTGAAGCCAGGTTCAGCGATTCCATCAACATTCCCTGGTTCATCGCCCCTTCTCCGAAAAACGCGACGGCAATCGCACCAGGGTTCAGGTATTGGGCCGCTAATGCAAATCCGGCCGCGCAAGGTCCCGTTGATCCTACGATCCCTGATGAAGCCGCCAGGTGTGCTCTGGAAAACAGGTGCATGTGTCCGCCCATCCCGCCGCACAATCCGCCCGACCTGCCGAGCAGTTCCCGCACGATCGATGCGGGGTCCACACCACGCATCAGCAAGGCTGCGGTCCCGCGATGATCCAGTGCCATGGCATCGCCATCCTGCATCTGAGAAACGATCCCCGCGACAACGGCCTCTTCACCCGTGCCCAGATGCATTTCTCCCGAGATGTATCCGTCGTGCCAGAGTTTGGCGATCGCCTCCTCGAATAAACGGCTGCGTAGCATTGACGCGTACAGGGACCACAGATCGGCGGCCATGCTAACCTCCCGGTCGGCCAAAATCCACTCTATCCTAGATTGCGCCAATACGCAAATCTCGATCGGGTCGGGGATCCCCGAAGTTGCCCGGCGCCCGGCGCCTTGACCAGTATATGAGGGGATGCTATTGTCTTGAATGTATGAAGGTTCTCATCACCGGTGGAGCGGGTTTCATCGGCTCGCATGTGGCGGACGCCTATCTGCGGGCCGGGCACGAGGTGGTCATTGCCGACAATCTGTCCACCGGCAACACGGACAACATTCCGGCCAAGGCGAAGTTCTACCTCCTGGACATCGGCAGCCAGGAGCTGGACAAGCTCTTCGAGCTGGAAAAACCTGAAATCGTGGACCACCATGCCGCCCAGATCAGCGTCACCGCTTCCACCCGGGACCCGATGCAGGACGCCAGGGTCAATGCCCTCGGGCTGCTGAACCTGCTGGAAACCTGCGTACGCCACCGCATCGGGAAGCTCATCTTCATCTCCACCGGCGGAGCGATCTACGGAGACACCGAGGACATGCCTACCCCGGAGGGGCATCCGCCCCAGCCCGTCTCCCCCTACGGGATCCATAAATCCCTGGGAGAACAGTACCTGCGTTTCTACGGCGCGCAGCACGGACTCCACTACACCGTGTTGCGCTACGCCAATGTATACGGACCCCGGCAGAATCCTCTGGGAGAGGCGGGGGTCGTTTCGATCTTCATCAACACGCTTCTGAAGGGTCAGACCCCTACGGTATTTGCCTACCCCGATGAGCCGGAGGGGATGCTGCGGGACTACGTGTATGTCGAGGACGTGGCAGCGGCCAATCTGGCGGCCGCGGACAAAGGCGGCGGAGAGCTCATAAACATCGGCACGGGCCTCACCACGACCACCGGAGCCCTCTATCGAGCCATCGCCTCGTTTTTCGAGCATCCCCCGGAGCCCAAACGCGGGGAGGCCAGACCCGGGGACCTGCGCCGCAGCTGCCTGAACATAGAAAAAGCGGAAAAGGTATTGGCGTGGAAGCCCTCCGTCGATTTGAAGGAGGGGCTTTCCAGGACGGTGAATTTTTTCTCTTGATCTCAACGAATGGGGGGAAGATATGCCGCGCGTGTTAGAGCAGGAGTTGTTCTGCCCTTCCTGTGGACGGACGGAGAAACTTCCGGAGTGCCATGGGAAAACCATGGAATTCGACGGAACGGTTTTTTTCTGTTCGAGCTGTCACAAAGAGATACCGATTCCCGTCTGCTGTGATGCTCCGATGAAGCTGCGGAAGAAGGTAAGGGATATACGAAAGGAGCTGTTCGGACTTCTATGATCTGCGCAATTCAGGAAGAGATCGGGATCCTGGCCTGTCCGGGCGCAGCGAGCTTCGCCGCCAGGCTGACGGCCGACCTGGAGGAGGTGTCCCAGCGCAAGTTTCGCCGCAAGGTCGGCTACCTCGCCCAGAAGTACGGGATCAGCCGGGAGGAAATCATACGGCGCATCAACCTGTCCATGGACCTGAGACCCACGACGCTCGACCTCAGCCTGCCGGTGGATCAGTTTCGCTCCTCCAGCTTCCACGTTCCGGTTCAATTCACCCGATTCGCCAACGGCGAGTACAAGGCGGAAATCCTCACCTCCATCCGCAACATGGACGTATACGTGGTCCAGGACGTGGAGAACCACTACCGGATCCCGCTGAACGAGGGGGATGAAGATACGTTCGAAATGTCGGTGAACGACCACTTCTTCTGCCTGCTGGTGACCATCGATGCGGCCGTGCAGGCGGGGGCAAAGCGCATCACCGCGGTGCTGCCCACGTATCCCTACGCCCGGCAGCACAAGAAGCAGGGCCGGGAAGCCCTGACCGCGGCCCGCCTGGGGCAGTTTCTCGAGTTCGCCGGGGTGCAGCGGATCATCACCCTCGACATCCATTCGAAGGAGATCGAAAACATCTTCAATCGCCTGCGCCTGGAGGATCTGCACGGCTCGTACCAGATTCTCAGGGGTCTTTCCACGATCGTGGATCTGCAGAACCCCGACCTGGTGATCATCTCCCCCGACACCGGATCGATCGTCCGCAACAAGTTTTTCGCCAACGCCCTGAACAAGTCCCTAGGGATGATGTACAAGGAGAGAGACTACTCGCGAGCATCGAGGGACGCCCAGCACGACAACATCACCAGCGTACGCCTGCTGGGCACCGTGGAGGGGAAAACCGTATTCATGGCCGACGACATGCTGGGAACCGGCGGCACCATGCTTCGGGCGATGAAAACGTTGAAAGAGATGGGGGCCGAACGCATCATCTGCGCAGCCAGCCTGCCCCTGTTCAGCGGAGGGGCGATCGAGGCCTTCGACAAGGCCTACACGGACGGTCTGTTCTACCGCTTCATCGGCACCAACGCAGTGTACCACGACCGGAACCTTCTGGAGCGGGAGTGGTACATATCGACGGATATCACCTACCTGTTCGCCAGGGCCATCTACCGCCTGCACTCCGGCCGCAGCCTCAGCTC
>JAFGQJ010000055.1 GCA_016935715.1 Spirochaetales bacterium | reverse complement strand
TGGATCGGCGGTTATCGGCTGTTTCCTCAGCCGGGTGCCGCGACGGACAGCGCTGCGCAACCGCGGACCGAGCCCGAGTACCGCAGACGGGAGATCACGATCATACGGTCTGGATTCGCAGTCGCGGCACGGGTGCAGCGGACAGGCAGTGAGGGCCGCAGTCCGGGAGGCTGCAGCGCCTCCGGCGACGTGTCGGATCACGGTACATCGGATCAAGGTACCGCCCCCTGCAAACAGCTGGAGCTGTGTGTGCGGATCGCCGGAGGGATCGAGTCGGCCGGAGCGGCAGGCCGGACGACCCCGGAACCCGACGCCTCAGGCCGCGAGGCGTTCTGGAGCGATCTCGTGCGGGAGATCAAGGGCCGCATCCGGGCGAACCGCTCGACCCTGATCTTTACCAATACCCGCAGGCATGCGGAGAAACTGGCCCGCCTGATCAACGAAGACGAAGAGTCCCAGCTGGCGTATGCGCATCACGGATCACTCAGCAGGGAAATCCGTCTCCTGGTGGAAAAGAGGCTCAAGGCCGGTGAGCTGTCCGCGATCGTGGCCACCAGCTCCCTCGAGCTGGGGATCGACATCGGAGCCCTTGACGAGGTTCTGCTCGTCCAGACGCCGGCTTCGGTCAGCTCCGCGCTGCAGCGCATCGGCCGGGCCGGTCACGGCGTCGGGGAGGTCAGCAGGGGACGGCTGTACTGCACCCACGGGAGAGACCTGCTGAACGCCGCTGTCATGGCCCGCAGCATCGCGGATCAGGACATCGAGGAAATCCGTCCGATAGAAGGACCCTTGGACCTGCTGGCGCAGATCATCCTCTCCATGACCGCGGTGCAGAGCTGGCAGGTGGATGAGCTGTACGACTGCTTGAGAAGCAGCAGCGCGTTCCATGATCTGCCGCGGAAATCCTACGACCTGGTCCTGGAAATGCTGGCCGGCCGTTACGAAGATCGATACCTGCGGGAGCTGAAAGCCCGCCTGTCCTGGGACAGGCTGGAAAACACCGTGCAGGCACGGCGGGGGGCGCTCCCGCTGGTCTATCGCGCAGGGGGTACGATACCGGATCGCGGGTACTACGATCTGCGGGTGCGGGACAGCGCGGCCAGGATCGGCGAGCTGGATGAAGAGTTCGTTTGGGAGCGAAAAGTCGGGGACACGTTCAATCTGGGCACGCAGAACTGGAAGATCGTCCAGCTGGATTCGAAGGATGTCGTGGTGGTTCCCTGGAACGGCCCGGTCAACATCACTCCCTTCTGGTGCGCCGAAAAGGCGGGGAGAGATTTCCACTTCAGCGAGAAGGTGGGGCTGTTCCTCGAGGCCTGGAACGACCGGCCGGACCGATCGGAGGAAATGACGAACACCCTCTTGTCCGAGCACTTCCTGGACGAGGCATCCGCTCACGCCCTGATCCGTTTTCTCGAACGCCAGCGCGCGGCGAGCGCAGGCGATCTTCCACACCGCCACCACCTTCTCATCGAGCACGTGGGCGGAGCTCTTGCCGGGGCCGGACTCGTCCGGGTGATCCTGCACACCCTGTGGGGCAGCCGGGTCAACTATCCCTTTTCCCTGATCCTGGAAGCTGCCTGGCGCAGGCATCGCGGCGACGGCAGCATCGAGGTCCTGGCCGACGATGACTGCCTCCTGATCATTCCTTCTGAGCCCGAGGGATTCTCCGTCGACGAGCTTCTCGATCTGGTCCAGCCCGGCGAAGTGGAGGGCCTGCTGCGGGAGAGTCTGGAGGGAAGCGGATTTTTTGCGGCCCGTTTTCGGGAGAATGCCGGACGGGCATTGCTCCTTCCCCGTTCGAACCTTGACCGGCGGATCCCCCTCTGGCTGACCCGCATGCGTGCCCGGAAGCTCCTGGAGGGGGTGAGAAGCTACGCGGATTTTCCCCTCCTGCTGGAGACCTGGAGGAGCTGTCTCCGGGACGAGTTCGATCTGGCCTCGCTCAATACGGTCCTGACGGAGCTGTCCCGGGGCCGGATACGCCGCAGCACGGTGCGGACGAAGGTTCCCTCCCCTTTTGCGGACAACATCAGCTGGATCCAGACCAACCAGCACATGTACCAGAGCGATGTTGCACCCGCAGCCGGTGTTTCTGCAATCCAGGCAGATGTGATCCGGGAGATCCTCTATTCCACCCGGCTGCGGCCGCGCATCGAGCCGCGGCTGGTCGCTCAGCTTAGCGGCAAGCTGCAGCGGACTGCACCGGGATACGCCCCTTCCCCGGGTCCGGAGCTGCTGGACTGGGTCAAGGAGCGCCAGCTGATAGAGGACACGGAGTGGCGGGAGCTGATCGAGGCGGTCCGCCGGGACCATGGTCGGGACCAGGGTGCGGAGAACGATCCCGTAGCACAGATCAGGGACAAGCTGGTCCGCTATCGTCTGCCGGGTGCGGGGAGCTGGATGATCTCGGCCCTCGAGCGGATGCAGGGAATCCTGAGAGCCGTCGCCGCCGCAAGCGGGAGAGATCCGGATGCGCTGATCGACATGCTGGATCTGGACGCAGAGCAGTTCCAATCGAGCTCTCCCGAGCGGATCCGTGAGGTTGCCCTTCCGCCCGAAGACGGTGTGGAACCCGGGCAGCCCCGGCTTGTCGAGCCTTCCCTCTCAGTTCTGGTGGCCGACTGGCTGCGCTGCTACGGACCGGTTTCCCCGGCGTGGATCGAAGTCTGCTTCGGCGTACCCGCATCCGCGCTGGAGGCCGTGTTCGACTCGCTGGTCAGCAGCCGCACAGTGGTCATGGACCGGCTGATCCGTGATGCCGGGGAGCCTCAGGTCTGCGATGCGGAGAATCTCGAGATCCTGCTCCGACTGACCCGCAAGGGTGCGCGGCCTTCCTTCACGGCCGTGAATCAGGATTGTCTTGCCCCGTTCCTGGCCACTCAGCAGGGAGTGGCGGGAGGAGGCGGGCAGCCCAGCACACCGGAAGATCTGCGGCGGGTGCTGGAGATCCTGTTCGGTTTTCCGGCTCCGGTTCGTTCGTGGGAGGAGGAAATTCTTCCCGCGCGCCTCAAGCCCTACCATGGCAGATGGCTCGACGAGCTGCTGCACTCCAGCGAGCTCCAGTGGTTCGGCTGCGGCCGGCAGCGGATTGCCTTCTGTTTTGCTTCGGATCTCGATCTGTTTCTCGAATCCAATGATGCTGAAGGAGCCGAGGATCTCGATCGGCTGCTGCCCTCCCCCCGGGGTAAATTTTCGTACTGGGACCTGGTGGATCACTCCCGCTCGACACCGGCAGACACCACCCGGAGGATCTGGGAGCTGGTTTGGAAAGGAAGACTGACCGCCGACTCTTTCGACGGTTTGAGAAAGGCGGCAGCCGCCGGATTTCGTCTCCCGGATAAGTCTGAGCATGGCGGAGGGATGGGCCGAAGCCGCAGAGCCGGGTCCGGCAGGAGCGGCTACGACCGCTGGCGCGCCTCCCATCCGCTTGCGGGCAACTGGTACGGGATCGAAAGCGGGGTGGAAGGCGACCTGCTGGAAGTGCAGGAGCTGGACAGGGTTCGGGCACGCCAGCTTCTGCGTCGCTACGGGATCCTCTTCCGGGAGCTCCTGAACCGCGAGCTGCCGGCCCTTCAGTGGGCGCGCCTGTTCCGTACGCTGCGGATCATGGAGCTGTCCGGTGAGATCCTCAGCGGGTACTTCTTCGAGGGCATACCCGGTCTGCAGTTCATCAGTCACGGCAGTTTTCGCCGCCTGAAGGAGGGTTTGCCGGAGGATGAGGTGTACTGGGTTTGCGCCGCAGATCCCGCATCTGCCTGCGGACTCGGGCTCACCGATGCCGGGCTTACGGCGCGCCTCCTGTCCAATCACCTCGTGTATCACGGCAGCAGACTGGTGATGGTCTCCACCCGGCGCGGGCGCGAGGTGGAGATCCGGGTGTCCCCCGGGGATGATTCGCTGCACCGCTGCCTGGGGCTGTTCGCTGATCTCGCCGGCCGGGAGGCGGCGCCCAGGAGGAGCATCCGGGTGGAACGGATCAACGGCTTGGCCGCGCGAGAAAGTCCCTACAGGGGGTTGTTCCTCGAGCGCGGATTCACGGAGGAGTACAAGGGGCTGATCCTGCGGGCAGGCTACTGAATCTGGTGGCACCGAGCCGCTGGGGGGTTGAATATCAGCGATTAAAAGTCAATAGTGAAAGGGTCATGAAAAAGGGAGAATGCAAGGGCGATCATCAGGGACATCTGTGTGTTCTGGCCAGCAATGACCAGATTGATCGAATCAAGGAGCTGACCCGGAATCCGCAGTTTATCTGTTTCAACT
>JAFGQJ010000325.1 GCA_016935715.1 Spirochaetales bacterium | reverse complement strand
TCGAGGTCAGGAAGCCGGCGAGGAGCGGGCGTACCCGGTGTCCGGACCCGGCCATCGGGCGGTGTTGAAATGATTCGATACCCACCCTCCGGGGTTAACCACGGTGTCGCAGAACTTCAGATCCTCTTCGCTCAGCCGCGCCTCCGCAGCGGGCAGGAGATCCTGCAGCTGATCCGTGGTGCGGGGACCCAGGAGAACCCCGCTCACGCCGGGCTGGTGCAGCACCCAGGCCACGGCGAACTGGGCCGGGCTCAGCTCCCGGGCGCGGGCCCGCTCCGCCAGACGGGCGGCAGCCTGGATTCCGGCGTCAGTAATCCGCTCGGCGTAGACGGCTCTCTGGGTCGCCCGGCTGCCCTCCGGGAAACTGTCGGCCCGTTCGTAGCGGCCGGCCAGCATACCCTGCGCCAGAGGTGACCAGGTCAGCACGCCCAGGTCGAAGTAGCGGCACATGGGCAGGATCTCGCTCTCGATCCTGCGGTCAAGCAGGTTGTAGGGCGGCTGCTCGCAGACGGGCTTGGGCCAGCCGTGCCGGTCGGCCAGCAGGAGCGCTTCCACCGTGCGCCAGGCGGGGTGCGTGGAAACCCCGACGCTGCGAACCTTGCCCTGCCGGACCAGGAGGTCCAGGGCGGAGAGGCTCTCCTCCTGCGGCACGTCGAAGTCCGTGCGATGGAGGAAGTACATATCCAGGTGGTCGGTGCGCAGGGAGCGGAGGCTGCGCTCACAGCTCTCGAGGATGTGGTGACGGGAGTTGCCCCGGTCGTTCGGCCCCGTCCCGGTGGCCATGAAAACCTTGCTCGTGACCAGCGCCGCCGCCCGCTTGCCGTCCCGCGCCAGCGCCTCCCCCAGGATGCGCTCACTCTCCCCGCCGGCGTAGACGTCGGCGCAGTCGAACAGGTTGATTCCCGCCTCCAGTGCCGAATCGACGATGCGGAACGCCTCCTCCCGGCTGGTGGCGGAACCGAAGTTCATCGTGCCCAGGGCGAGGGCGGAAACCCTGATCCCCGAACGGCCCAGTCGCCTGTACTCCATGGCTAACTCCTCCTCAGCCCCGGGGGGCGCCGCCGCGCCGAGGAAACAAGGCGCGGCCGACCGACCGCAGCGCGGCCTTGAACCAGCCCGTCTGGCTGATCACCGAGTATACGATGAGCAGAAACAGAACCAACGCCACCGGGCGGGTGAAGACGGGAAGGAAGCTCCCCTGGGAGACCATCAGGGCCCGGCGCAGGTTCTGGTCGGCCATGGGGCCCAGAATCACCCCGATCACCAGTGGTGCAATGGGGTAGCCCATCTCACCGAGGTAATAGGCCAGGATGCCTATCGGGACCATCAGGTACAAGTTGAACACCCGCGTGCCCAGCGCGTAGGAACCTACGATGCACAACACGGCCACGATGGGCATGAACAGTGGAGGCGGAATCCGGAGCACCTTGATCACCTGGCGTGCGAGGAGCATCCCCAGGATCCACATCGCGGCGGAAGCCAGCAGCAGGATGGCGCCCATGCGAAGGATGAAACCGGGATGGTCGAAGTTGATCATGGGCCCCGGCTGCACGCCGTGGATGAGCAGGGCGCCCAGGAGCATCGCCGCAGGCGGGCTGCCCGGCACGCCCAGTGTGAGCAAGGGGATCAAGGCGCCGCCGATGCAGGAGTTGTTGGCCGTCTCCGCGGAGACGACTCCCTGGATTTCCCCCTTGCCGAAGGTCTCGGGATGCTTCGAGCTCTTCTTGGCGGCTCCGTATGACATCCAGCCGGCGATGTCCTCACCGATGCCCGGCACGGATCCGATGCCCACCCCGATCAGGGCGGAGCGTATGATGATCGGGATGTTGCGCACGATGCTGCGGATTTCCGGAAGAATGCGCTGCACCTTCTTGGCCTCTCCTATGGTGATCTTGTCCTTGAGCACCTGGATGATCTGGGGGATGCCGAAGGCGCCGATCAGGACAGGCACGACGTCCAGGCCGCTGTCGAATTCGGCGATTCCGAAGGTGAAGCGCGGGTAGAACTGCAGCCCGTCGCGGCCGATGACCGACAGGAACAGGCCGATGAAGCCGGCCATCCACCCCTTGTAGACCAGGTCCGCCCCGCTGAGCGAGCCTGCGATCATGATTCCGAAGAAGGCCAGCAGGAAAAACTCGAAGGAGGTAAACTGCAGGGCCAGGGCGGAGATCAGCGGGCTCAGAGAAACCACGAAAATCATGCCCACCACCGTTCCGATGGCCGAGGAGGTGGTGGTCAGTCCGAGTGCCCGACCCGCCTTGCCCTGGCAGGCCAGGGGATAGCCGTCCATGGCCGTCGCGGCCGCAGCCGCGGTGCCGGGAATGTTGATGACGATCGAGCCGTAGGACCCTCCGTAAACGGCGCCGACGTAGATACCCAGCAGAGCCACCATGGCCCGGGAGGTCTCCATGCCGTAGGTCAGGGTGGTGAGCAGGGCGACGCCCAGGGTCGCGGTCAAGCCCGGCAGGGCACCGAAGATGATGCCCATGAGCACGGCGGCGAACAGGGTGACCACGTTCAGCGGGTTCCAGGCCAGAGCGGCGACCGTGGAGAAGAAGTAGCCGAATCTCTCGAGAACGATCATCGGCTCCTCCTAGAACAGGCCGAAACGTACCAGGTTCATGAGACCGATGATCCCTCCCTCGTGTGGCAGGGGTACGAGCAGCCCGTATTTGAAAATCGGAACCACCATCAAGGGCACGGCCAGGGCTATGATGACGGAGACGCGCAGCCGCAGCACGCGTAGAGGGTCGGTGCGTACGAGCAAACGGGTGAATATCCAGAGACTGACGATCAGAAGCAGCACGATCACGTCCACCGTGTAGCGTGAGACCGACAGCAGCGGCCGGTTCAGCCCGCTCAAGAAGATGAGCAGGATGAGCAGGTTGCCGGCCAGGTAGAACACGGACATCTTGCGCAGCAGCCCCATGTCGTCGAAGTGGAAGACAGGAACAAGGAACAGTAAAAACCAGAGGATGCAGAGGAAGAAGTCCACGCGTGGGATTGTCAGGTAGACGAAAGAGAACAGCGACAGCAGGATTGCCAGAAAGCGTACGTTTGCCTCCGAGATGCCGCGGCGCTTTGCCTTGAGACGTTCGAAGAAGCCCCTGGCCCCGCCGCTACGGATGGAGTGCGCCAGCAGGACCGCGGACAGCGTAATGATGACCGCACCGATGAACAGAGGCAGCAGGGCCGGGGAGACGTACCAGACGTTCATTACCCCTCCCCAGCTGTCCTTCATCGGCATCGTGAAAGTATAGCCTAATATGAATCCTCCCACCGCGAGCAGGACGACGCTGGTGACGAAGTCCGCCCGTCGCAGTTTCTCCTTTTCCATCATGGCGGGTTTCCCTCCCCTCTGAATCGTACGTAGAAAATAGCCGGGCGAACGGGTCTCGTTCACCGTCCGTCCGGCTCGAACATCTCTTGTCTCTGCTCCCTCGGAGAAGCAGGCCCCTCAACGGGCTGATACTCCCGCTCGGGTCCTATGGCTTGGGGATCCCCAGGGTGGCGGGATTGACCTTGGCAGCACCCAGCTCCCACAGGGTCCAGGCGAAGGTGGACTCCAGGTTGTCGAAGGTGTCATTGGCCTCCTTGCCCGTGGCTCCGGACAGCACGTAGAAGCTCTTCTGTCCGAACTCCTTGACCGCCGGCGTGTCCATGGCCTTGTCGAAGGCATCCCAGAGGACCTCCTTCACGTTCTGCGGGGTGTCTTGGGGCACCGCAAAGCCTATAGCCTGGCTTATCGGAAGGTACTGGTCCAGCCCGGAAACGCTCTTGAAGGCAGTGGGGAATACCTTGTTCTCGAACTGGAAGTCGTTCGGGACGAGCACCGCCAACGGGCGCAGCTGGCCGCCGCGGATGAGCTGGGCTTGCTCGGCCACGGACGTGACGACCACGGTGACCTCACCGGTCATGGCCGCGTTCTGGGCCGGGGCGGATCCGGTATAGGGAATGAAGTTGAACTTGGCGCCGGACCCCTTCTCCAGGGCGAGCAGGTTCAGGTGGTGGATGGAGCCGGAGGCGCTGGCCCCGGCCTTGATGGAGCCCGGGGCGGCCTTGGCCGCGTCGATCAGCTCCTTGAACGTCTGGTACGGGGCGCTGGCGGTGACGGAGACAACGTCCGGGGAACCGCCGATGATGAAGTAGTCCCATACGTTTACCCGTTTGTCCCAGCCGCCCTGCACGCCGGCCGTGACAATGGATTCGGACAGCCCGCAAATCGTGTAGCCGTCGTGCGGCCGGGAGTAGGCGTCCAGCATCCCCACCGACCCGCCGACTCCTCCGGTGACGTTGGTGACATTGATGTTCACCCCGAGGATCTTGGCCATCTCCGCCATCACGATACGGTTGCAGGTGTCGGTGCCGCCCCCGGCCGCCCACACCAGCACGTTGGTTATGTCCCGGGCTGGGTATTCGGTCGTGCCCTCGCCGAAGGCAAGGCCGGCACACAGCAGCAAGACAGCCAGCAATACGAGCAGCTTTCTCATCTCTTTTTCCTCCTCAGTTCCTTTTTTGCGT
>JAFGQJ010000324.1 GCA_016935715.1 Spirochaetales bacterium | reverse complement strand
GGGGCGGACGACATAGAGCGAACCGGAAGGAGAGCAAGATGGCGGATTTCAGCTTCGACGGCAAGGTCTTGAGGAACAGCTCGGGACAGAAGATGGGAGAGATAGACAGGACGTCGATCAGGGCGTGGAACAGCGCTCTGCTCGGCCAGATCGACCGCAGGAACATCAGGGACTCCCGCGGGAAAAAGGTCGCCGAGTTCGACGGGAAAACCCTCAAGGATGATCTGGGAAACAAGCTCATTTCTCTCAAGGAACTCCAGGAAACCGTGGACGGAGAGGGAGGAATCAACCTGGCGGCTCTGTGGTACTTCTTCATCAAGAAATAGATGGCGGTTGTGGGGAGAAGAGTGCATGAGATTTCACTACACTCAGGTATTTCTCCTGGCGTGCATCGTCGCATTCTGGGTCTATCACTTCTCCACGTACGGCAAAGTAGAGGGAAGACACGAACGATCCGTGCGAAAGAAGTATGGCGTGAAGCCGAAATGGGCGAGCTTCTTCGGATTGGCGTTCTTCGGCTGGACGGCGCTGGCCCTCATCTTTTTCTTCCACTACCACAGCATCAACTGGATCTGGAGGATTTCTTTCCTGGATTCTGCACCGGTGAAGATCGCTGCCATGGTCATACTGATCTCCTCGCTCCTGATGTATGTCCTGTTCACCCTCAGCGCGGGCCGATCCATACGGGCGGCCGCCGGAACGAGCGGCAATCCCAGTCTGGTCACCACGGGTATTTACCGCTTCTGCCGTCATCCCGCCTACCTGTCTTTCCTGGCCATGGGTCTGGGCATCTTCCTGATCGTTCCCAATCTCATTGCCCTGCTCCTGCTGGTATACACGTTCGTGGTAACCTGCGGACATTCGGCGGAAGAGGAGCGCAGGCTGCTGAAGATCTACGGTCAGGAATACGAGCGCTACGGGGCTCAGGTGGGGAGATTCCTTCCGAAGCTGTGGTGAGAGGAGCGGATCGATGCCCCGGCTGGTGAAAGGCGGAAAGCACGTATTCGGCTGGTCCCGCGTGACGGACCGCGGGGAGATCATGGTCCCACCGGAAGCTGTTCGGGAGTATGATTTCGAGGATTCTGACGGGCTGGTCGTGTTGCCGGGCAGCGGCAGATCGGGAGGATTCGGCTTGAGCCCCCGGCAAGCGTTCGGGAGATCCTCCCTTGCGGTCGTGCTGGAAGAGCACCCGGAGTTGGGGCAGCTCAGGATCCCGGAGGGAGAGATCGTCGAGCATGGGGGCAGGCCTTTCTGCTGGACGGTGCTGCGCAGGGGAGCCGTCCGTCTTCCCGCCGGAACCCTGGCGGAGTACGGGGTCGGGAGCGGGGACCGGTTGCTCGTGATCAGAGGAAGCGGACTTGCCGTCGGTTTCGCCGTGAGAGGCCCGATCGTGGATGAAGCCCGGAGACACGCCGAGCTCCCTGTCTTCCGCCCGGACACGTGAAAAAAGTGTTGTTCCGCCGCTGGAGCGAACGTGGTATCGTGCGGGAATCAAACCGCAAGCGTAGCAACGGGAGAGGGGGACGGACAGATGAGCGACCCTCGAATTGATCGCCTGGCGGAGATCCTGGTCCGCTACAGCACGGGGGTGAGACCCGGCGACCTGGTGGGAATCACCGGAATCCCTTTCTCCCCGGAAGCTTTGCCCCTGATGGAGGCGGTTGCCCGTGAGATCCTGCGTGCCGGGGGGCACCCGCTTCCGCGTCTGGAAAACAGGTACACCGAGGGTTTCGACACGATCCTCTACGGAGAAGGCAGCGACGATCAGCTCACCTTCCTGGAGCCGTGGGCGGAGCAGACTGTCCGCTCCCTGGATTGCGACATCAAGATCAAGGCCGCAACCAACACGCGCGGCCTGTCCACGGTGGACAGCTCGAGGATTGCTCTGCACAGGCGATCCCGGGCGGAACTGTTCAACCTCTACCTCCGCAGGGCCGCCGAAGGTTCTCTTCGGTGGGCGCTCTGTTTGACTCCGACTGCGGCCTACGCCCAGGATGCGGAGATGAGCCTGAGCGAGTTTGCCGACCTGGTGTACAGCGGCACGTACGCGGACCAGGATGACCCGATTGCCGCCTGGAAGCACATGTCGGAGACCCAGGCGGTAATCGTCGAAAAGCTCGGGGGCAAAAGCACCGTGGCCGTTCAGAGCCCGAACGTCGATCTGACCTTCTCGATCGAAGGCAGGACCTTCGTAAACTGCGACGGGAAGCGCAACATGCCGGACGGGGAGATCTTCACCACTCCGGTGGAAGAATCGATCAACGGGTGGATGGAATCCTCCTTCCCGGCCATCCATCTGGGCGTGGATGTGGGCCGGGTCCGTCTGCGCTTCGAAAACGGTCGGGTCGTGGAGGCGGAAGCGGAGAAACACCAGGAGTATCTGTCCGCGATGCTCGACAGCGACGAAGGTGCACGGCACGTCGGGGAGTTCGGGATCGGGATGAACGATCGGATCAGGATCTTCACGAAGAATATGCTCTTCGACGAGAAGATCGCCGGAACGGTTCATCTTGCTCTGGGTGCCAGCTACCCCGAAACCGGGGGGGTGAACCGGAGTGCGATACACTGGGACTTTCTCTGCGACATGCGGGAGGGCGGCACCATAACGATGGACGGAATCCGGGTCTACGAGTCGGGTAAGTTCACCGTGTAGAGAGACCACAGGATCGCGCAGGGTGGGCGCTGCAACGGCGGCGGTATTTGATCAAAACGGAGGGTGAAATGAGTGCAAAGGCATTGGTGGCCTACGCCACCAAGTATGGGGCGACTGCGGAAATTGCCGAGAAGATCGGCGAGGTGTTGAACTCGGCCGGTGTTCCCGCCGACGTGTCGCCCGTGGATCAGGTGAAGGATCTGAGCGCCTACGATGCGGTCGTGCTGGGCAGCGCCGTGTACATCTTCCGCTGGCGCAGGGAAGCATCGCGCTTCCTGAAGGCGAAGGAGAAACAGCTGGCGGAACGGGCGGTCTGGATTTTCTCCAGCGGGCCCACGGGCGAGGGGGACCCGGTGGACTTGACGGAGGGCTGGAGCTTTCCTAAATCCCTGCAAGCCCGTTTAGACCGCATCCGGCCTCGCGAGACTGTGGTGTTCCACGGAGCCATCGACCCCGGCAAGATGAAGGGGTTGGAAAAATGGATGATCCAGAAGGTCAAAGCGGCCGTGGAGGACTCGCGGGACTGGGAGGCTATTGCAGCCTGGGCTGACGGAATCGCTTCGGCCGTCAAAGCGGAAAGAGGATGAGCAGGGCGTCGAGGATCGTCTCGGCTAGGTGAAAGCTCATGGTCGTGCGGACCTCCCGGGGAAGCTCCTCGATGTCTTTGCGGTTCATTTCGGGCATCAGCACATCCGTCATGCGGTTGCGATGGGCGGCCAGCACCTTCTCCTTGATCCCGCCGATGGGAAGGAGCCTGCCGGTGAGGGTAATTTCCCCGGTCATGGCGTAGCCCTTGGGCACCGCTTTCCCGCGCAGGGCGGAGAGCAGCGCCGCGGTTAAGGTGATTCCCGCCGACGGCCCGTCCTTGGGAATCGAACCCTCCGGTACGTGGATGTGGATATCCCGGTCCTTGCAGAAATCCGGAGGAATCTTCAGTTCATAGGCATGGGCGCGCAGGAAAGAGAGAGCCGTCTGTGCGCTCTCCTTCATCACATCCCCCAGGCTGCCGGTCAGGATCAGCTCGCCCTTTCCCTCCAGCAGCGCGACCTCTACGGGAAGCAGCCTGCCGCCCAGCTCGGTCCAGGCCAGGCCGTAGACCAGACCGGGCTTCTCCGTGGGATCGAGCATCTTTTCCTGGAACGATTCGTTTCCCAGGTACTCGGTGATGCGCTT
>JAFGQJ010000323.1 GCA_016935715.1 Spirochaetales bacterium | reverse complement strand
GAATGTATGAGTGTAACCCGTTACGTGTCAACACCCATCGAAGCTGTCACATCGATTGTCAGGACATGGATAGCCCAGACAAAAAGACAGCCGAGGTATCGAGCATGAACCGGAAATCGATTGATCCCGTCCGGCCGGGGCTCTATACTGGGTTCATGGCCCGGACGAGCGTTCTCCCGTCATTCGTGGGAAACCGCGACCCCTATCCTGAAACCGAGGGGGAGGAATACGGCCCGCTGCTGTCGCTCCTGCAGCCCCTGCCGGAGCGCTTCGCAGAGGCGGTCGACGGTATGCGGGCGGACGCCTTCGGGCTGCCGGTCCGGGCGTTTCTGAAGAAATAGAATGGAACATTAGGAGGACAAATTGATCTCTGCCGAAACCATCAGGATCACGACGATCGTGGAAAACTCCACCGCTGCCGGAAACGTGCAGGCCGAGTGGGGGATCAGCGTCTTCATCGAGGCCGGGGAGAGCTGCTTCCTGCTCGACACGGGAACGACCGACATGGTGGTCCGCAATGCGGACAGGCTCGGCCTGGACCTCGACAAGGCCGAGGCCCTCATCCTGAGCCACGGACACTACGACCACACGGGGGGTCTGGAGGCGGTGCTGCAGCGCATCCGCAGGTCCGAGCTGCGGATCGTGGCCCACCCCGATGTGTTCAGCAGGAAGTACTCCTACAGAAAGGAGAAGGACGTCCACCGCTACGCCGGCATCCCGTTCTGCAGGGACAGGCTGGAGAGCCTTGGGGCGCACTTCGAGCTGGGCACCGGGCCGGTCTGGCTGACCGGGGACATCGCGGCCAGCGGCGAGGAGCCGATGACCACGGATTTCGAAGCGGTAGCGGAAAACCTCCGATTGAAGCAGGACGGGAAGTTCGTCCAGGACCCGATGGCGGACGACCAGTCCCTGTACATCCGCACGGACCTCGGCCTGGTCATCATCCTGGGCTGCGCCCACCGGGGGATGATCAACATCATCCGCCACGCCAGGAAGCTGATGGATACCGAGCGGGTCTACATGGTGATCGGGGGCACCCACCTGGGACCCGCCTCGAAGCGGCAGGTGGACATGACCGTGGAGGCGCTGCGGGAGATGGACGTCGCCTGGCTGGGGGTGTCCCACTGCACCGGCCTTCCCGTGGCCGCCAGGCTGGCCCGTGAGTTCGAAGGCAGGTTCTTCTTCAACTCCGCCGGCACGGTCCTCCGCTTCCCGTACACGGAGCACTGAGCGCAAGCAGGGATCCTCACAGCGGGACCGATTCGTCGAAAACGGTGATCACCTCTCCGACCTCCTCCACCGAGACGGCCTCCAGCAGCCGGTCGCGGAGCGAGGGGTTGCTGACGATCCGGGCAACCTTGGACAGCAGGGCGAGCTGCATGGCCGGCTCGTGGTAGGGGGTCAGGATAAGGAACAGCAGGCGCACGGGAAGGCCGTCGGGAGAGGCGAAGCGCATCCCCGCCGGACGGCGGCAGAAGCTGAAGACGGGGCGTTCGAGGCCCCGGATGCGGGCGTGGGGAAAGGCGCTCTGGTGCCCGAAGCCCGAACTCAGGCCCCGCTCCCTCCGTACCAGCTCGTCGAACGCCTCGCGGCGGTCGAACTCCGGCCGGCTGGCGTGGAGCCGCTCCAGGGCCCGGCCGATGGCCTCCTGCGGCTCGATCTGGTCCGGGCCCCTGTCGGCGGCAAGATCCAGGTCGCAGGCCTCGGGGACGAAGCACTCGGCCAGCCGCAGGGGGGGACGCCTCTCGAACTCGTCCCGGATCTCCCCGACGATCTCCTCCACGATGTCCTCGGCAGACAACAGCCCCACCACGCGGCCGCGGTGATCCAGGACGATCGCCAGGCTGATCTGCTGCACCTGGAAGCGCCTCAGGCACTCGGCCAGGGACATCTCCGCCCGGACCCGCAGCATCGGCCTGCTGATGTCGAGCAGCTCCGGCTCTTCCTCCCCGGTCATGAAGCGGAAGGCCAGGTCCTTGATGTGCACGTAGCCTTCGAAGGTATCCAGGCCTTCGCGGCACACGGGGTAGCGGGAGGCCTTGCGCTGCAGGATGACCTCGAGGTTCTCCCGCCATGGACGGGCTGAGGACAGGTAGGCGATCGAATCCCTCGGCACCATCGCCTCCCGCACCCTGGAGCGCCCGAAGTCGAAGAGGTTCTCGAAGAGCAGCAGCTGCTGCAGCGACATGTCCCCCTTCTCTTCGCGCTGCTCCAGGATGATCTTGATCTCCTCCTCCGACAGCTCCTCCTCGTCCTCCCGGGTCGCTCCGCCCACCAGACGCGCCACCAGGGCGGCCGCCTTGCGCAGACCCAGCATCGGCACGTAGCTGAGATAGTACAGGCCGGTCAGGGGGACGATCGTGAGGATGGAGCCGCGCTCGGGCCGGGCGATGGCCAGGAGCTTGGGGACCAGCTCCCCGAACACGATGTGCAGGGCCGTGATCAGGAGGAACGCCGCCGCGAAGGAGATGGAGGCGGACAGGGCGGCGGAAGCGCCGGACCAGAGGCGGGGGAGCAGCGTGTGCAGCAGCCGGGCCACCACGGGCTCGCCGATCCAGCCCAGGCCCAGGCTGGTCATGGTGATCCCCAGCTGCACCGCCGACAGGTAGCCGTCGATGCGCTCCACCGCATAGCGCACCAGCCGGGCCAGCCTGCTGCCCGAGCGGATCATCTGCTCGAGTTGGCTGGAACGCAGGCGCACGATCGAGTATTCCGCCAGGGCCAGGAAGGCGTTGAAGCCGATGAGCAGCGCGACGGCAATCAGGCGAAACAGATCGGACACGGTAGTCTCCAGGCTACCACACCGTGCCGGTTCGCTCCAGGGGGGCTGCAGACTGCCTAAGCTCGGGAGCCCTTTGCTCCGGCACCGCTGCGGGCGTCGAGCCTGCTGAAGGAGAACCCGCTTTCCCGCAGGTCCTGCAGGTGCTGCCGGCCCCTGCCGGTGATCGACAGCTCGGTGCTGCGGTGGTCGTCGGGCTGGCTGCGCCGCTCCAGAAGCCCCTTGCGCTCCAGGGAGCTGATGATGCGCGAGACCCGCGAGGCCGACAGCCCCATCTGCTGGGCGCACTCTCCGGGACTGTGGCTCAGGTTGCTGACGCAGCACAGGCACAGAGCCTCGTTCAGCGTGAGCCCGTGGCTGCGCTTCAGCTCCTTTTCCAGCTCGTGGATGGCCCTGACCGTGTCCTTGATGCTGCAGAGGTCAGTCGTAGTGATAGCCGGCACCCCCACCGGTTTCCCCCTCCTCTGCTGCAGACGGCGTTCCGGGATCGGCTGTACGGACCGGCCGCCGTCGGCGAAGCGGCGGCTGACGAACAGGCCGCAGTAGCAGTGTCCGAACTCGGACACGTCGGCTCCCGAGTAGTCGCACGGGCAGATGATGTCCGCATCCTGGCCGCGCTCGCCGCTGCCGTCGCGGCAGGGGCACAGGTAGTAGCCGTGGCGCTTGCGGTTGGCCTCCAGCCCGGCGAGCACGCCGGCCAGGTGCCGGGGCTCGGGGTTGAGCAGCCAGCCGCGGCGGGCGGCGATCTGCTCGGCATGAACCCGAACCTCGGGAGCGGAAGAATCAGCCGGAGCCTTCTCCCCCAGCGCCTCGTCCCAGGAACCGCGGAAGAAGCCCAGCACGATGCGGCTGTCGTCGATCAGCAGGGCCGGGAAGACCACGCGCATGCCGTATTTTTGCGTAAGCTCCTCCTTGAGACGGTCCTTCTCGCCGGGGTCGAGCCGGTCCACCTCGAGCAGGCGGTAGGCATAGCCCTTCTCTTCCAGATACTCCCGCCCCTTGCGGCACATGGGACAGCTGGACAGGCTGTAGTAAACCAGGTCACGCTCACTGCGGGGGCCCTCCACCAGCTGGCCTTGTCGAGAGACTGCGTTCGCTTTACTCATCCCTGCGCTCCGCTGCCGGGGTCAATTCATGCATCTGCGTTCCATTCTGCCACGAAAGAAAAATATTGAGAAGTCGCGAAATATTTCTCGTATACCTCTTGACGGATTCCTTGTCTTCTAGCAATATTTCACCTTAGCAACTATCTAGATAATATTCAATGTTTTGAGGAGGAAAACGTGAGCGATACACCGGCAACTGCTCCCGATGCGGGAACGAGCGGGGGTATCCGCCGCTCGCTGCGCAGCACATCCACCAGGAAGAAAAAGAAGAACCAGATCCCCATGGGTCTGGCCGTTCTGGCGGTGATCGTCATCGGCGTGGTGCTCCTGGCGGCAGGCTCACCGCTGCTCGCCTTCTTCTGGCTGACCGGAAACATCTTCGGCTTCGTCCTGCAGAGAACCCGCTTCTGCTTCACCGCAGCGATGCGGGATCCCTATCTGACCGGAGGGACGAGCCTGGCCAAGGCGGTGCTCGTTGCCCTGGCCGTCACCAGCATCGGCTTCGTCGCCATCAAGTACGGCGCCCAGGCGCAGGGACTGCCTATTCCGGGGCAGTCCTTCGTGGTGCCGGTGAGCCTGGCCACCGTTGTGGGGGGAATCATGTTCGGCATCGGCATGGTGATCTCCGGCGGCTGCGCCTCCGGAACCCTGATGCGGGTCGGCGAGGGATTCGGAATGCAGATACTGAGCCTGTTTTTCTTCGTGGTCGGCTCCTTCTGGGGGGCCCATGACTTCGGATGGTGGAAGCTCAACTTCATCGTGAGGGGCAAAGCCATCTTCCTACCGGATATCTTCGGCTGGCTGGGGGCGATCGTCATCCAGCTGGCCGTGATTGCCTGCCTGTGGATCGCGGCGGACAAGTGGGCAAAACATAAAAGCGCCGCAGAACACCAATAAGACTGGAGGACACAAAACAATGGCAGAAGTAGAACTGGATTGCATGGGCGAAGCCTGCCCGATCCCGCTGGTAAAGGCTCAGAAGAAGATAGAGGAGCTCGCCGTCAGCGACATTCTGATCGTGCACATCGACCACAGCTGCGCGATGAAGAACCTGCCGGAGTGGGCCCGTGAAGCGGGCCACAACGTCGAGATCGAGGAGATCGACGACGGAGAGTGGGACGTAATAATCGAAAAAGTCAAATAAGGAGTTGGATGCGATGAGCAATCTCTTCGATCGCGTCAAGAAACACCCGTACTACGTGGCCTTTCTCAAGGACGCCTGGCCGTACATCACGGGAGCCATTCTCCTGTCGGTGTTCCAGATCGTGACCCTGGCGGTGACGGGCAATCCCTGGGGAGTCAGCGCGGTGTTCGCCAACTGGGGCGCCTGGCTGTACAGGCTGGCAGGCGGGGTGGTGGACAAGTGGTACTACTTCGCCGGTGAAGGAACCCCCGGGTCCCTCGCTCTGCTGGAGCGGGGCATTCTGAAGGACGCCGGCACCTGGCGGAACGTGGGCATCATCGTCGGCGCTCTGTTCGCCACACTGATCGCCTCGGGCTTCAAATTCAAGAAAATCAAGAGCTGGAGACAGGTCATCGCTGCCGTCCTGGGCGGTCTGCTGATGGGCTACGGTGCACGCATCGGCTTCGGCTGCAACATCGGCGCTTTCTACAGCGGCATCGCCTCCCTGTCCCTTTCGGGGTGGGTCTTCGGAGCGTTCCTGTTCGTGGGCGCCATCATCGGGAGCAAGCTCCTGGTGAAATACTTCATGTGATCGAAGGGAGGCATACTCGAAATGGAAAAGAAAGTCGAACGCTACGACGTCGTCATCATCGGGGGCGGCGCGGCGGGGATGACTGCGGGAATCTACGCCGGCCGGGCCCGGCTCAACACGCTGATCATCGAGAAATCCCTGATGGGCGGTCTGGCGACCTACACCAATGAGATCGAGAACTACCCGGGCTTCCCGGAAGGCAGCACGGGCCTCGGCCTGATGGAGCTGTTCCACAAGCAGATGAAGAAGTTCAACGTCAAGCTCAAGATGACCGACGTCAAGAAGGTGGATTTCTCGGAGGAGTGGAAGAAGGTCGAGACCTTCCGCAACGTCTACGAATCCCGCGTCGTGATCGTGGCCTCCGGGGGCCGCCCGCGGATCACCAAGGCCGCCAACGAAGAGAAGTACCTCTTCGACAAGGGGATTTCCTTCTGCGCCACCTGCGACGCTGCGGCCAACACCGGCAAGACCGTGATGGTCATCGGCAGCGGCGACGCGGCCATAGAGGAGGGCACCTTTCTCACCAAGTTCGCCTCCAAGGTGATCGTGAGCGTGATTCACGACACCGGAAAGATGGACTGCAACGAGATCGCCCGCGAGCAGGCCCTGTCGAACCCCAAGATGGAGTTCAAGTGGAACACCATGGTGCACTCCTTCGAGGGGGATGAGCGGCTGGACCGCGTTGTGCTGAAGAACCTCAAGAGCGGCGATCTGGAACCGGTGAAGGTGGACACCTGCTTCGAGTTCATCGGCTACGAGCCCAACACGGAGATCTTCAAGGGCATTCTGCCCATGACCAAGCAGGGCTACCTGGTCACCAATGAGGTCATGGAGACCTCGGTTCAGGGCGTGCTGGCCTGCGGGGACGTGCGGGACAAGGAGCTCAAGCAGGTTGCCACCGCCGTGGGCGACGGGGCGATCGCCGGATACATGGCCGAGCGCTTCATCGCGGACACGGAGATGTTCGAGAACCAGATCATGCAGAAGGAAAAGGTCGGGCTGATCTACGTCTACTCGGCGATCGATGCGCCCAGCCGGGAGCTT
>JAFGQJ010000054.1 GCA_016935715.1 Spirochaetales bacterium | reverse complement strand
CGCCCGCTGAGCGCCGCCCGCCGGGCATGAAAACATGCCGGCTTTGGGGAAATGATAGACAATGACCGACGCTCATCGAAGCGTGGAAGGAGGACCAGGATGGCGATCTGCGATCGTTCCGACCGCAAAGACCTGTTGAAGGCCTACGAGGATCTCAGGGTGGCCGATGTTCGAGACGGCATGGACACGATGCTTCACCATGGCAGCGGTTCGATGAACCCGGCCATCCGGCCCCTGTTCCGCACCAGAGCATTCGGCATCGCCCGTACCTGCCGCTATCTCCCTTACCAGGGCACCGTGCCGGAGCTTTCGCCGGAGGAGTACTGGCAGTGGACGTCCCGCTACTACGAGGAGATCTGCCCGTATCCCTGGATCGAGGATATCGCGGAGGGAGATTTCATCGTCATCGACCAGTCCGGTGTGGATGCCGGTCTGATGGGCTCCGACAACACCCTCAACTGCCTGCGCAAAGGCGCCCGCGGATTCGTCACCAGCGGCGGGGTTCGGGACACCGACGAGATCATCCGGCAGAAGATACCATTCTTTTCCGCCATGATCAGCCAGTCCATGGTGCAGGGCAGGCTGCAGTTCGATGCGAAAGACCTGCCCGTGTCCGTGGGCGGGGTCGCGGTTTTCCCCGGAGACGTTGTCGTGGCAGATGGAGACGGCGTGATCGTGGTGCCCCGGAAGATGGCTGCGGCTGTGGCGGAGCACGCACATGCGGAGCATCAGAGAGACAAGTTGCGCCGGGCTGCCCACTACGAGTCTCTCGGATGGGACCTGGATTCGACCGTAACCTGAACAGGAGGCGAGCAGATGAACAGGGAGAAGTTGGACGAGATAAAAAAGCGCTACTTGGAGGGAAGCATCAAGAATCAGCATCTCGAATCTACGGTGTTCCGAGAGCTTTACGACTCCAACCCCGACAGGATCCGGGAAGCCTGCAGGGAGGCGGTCGCCATCCGCTGCGAATCCATCGAAAATAAAAGCGGTGTCTCGCTGGGGACAATCAAAGGATCCCATGTAGACAATTTCCGTCTCAGCGAAGAAGGGCAGATCCTCTCGGGCATCGAGCTGACGGTGGGCGCAGCGCTGATACCCATGGGGATCGCCGGTCCCGTCAGGATCAGAGGCGAATATGCCAACGGGGATTACCACATTCCCCTTGCCACCAACGAGGCGGCCCTCATCGCCGGGCTGCAGCGGGGAATCAAGGCCATCAACCTGGCCGGCGGACTGAGCACCCTCGTAACCTTCGACGGCATGACTCGGGCTCCCCTCATCGAGGCGCCGGATATCTATGAAGCGGATCGGCTGTGCCGGGAGTTGCGGACGAACAGGAATCTGCTCACGGAGCTGGGCACTCATGTGAAAGATCCCTTTGTCAGGCTGGAAAGCATCACTCCGTATCAGCTCGGCACCAAGGTCTTCCTGCGCCTGAACTGCCGCACCGGTGACGCCATGGGCATGAACGGGGTTACCAAGGCGGCGGCTGATATCGTAAGGGCTCTGCTGGGCAGGCTGAAGAACTGGCGCCTCGTCACGATCAGCAGCAATCTCTGCACGGACAAGAAGGCCTCGCACGTCAATGTGCTGGAAGGCAGGGGGAAGTCGGTACACGCGGAGATCCTGATCCCGGAGAAAGTCCTTCGCGAGGTATTCAAGGCCGGTGTAACGCCGAAGGCGGTGGAGTGGGTCGTTTTCCACAAGTGCTACCTGGGCTCCTGCTTCAGCGGAACCGTCTCGGGTTTCAACGTCAATGCAGCGAACACGATTGCCGCCTTCTTCGCCGCCACCGGACAGGATCTGGCTCAGGTCATCACCTCCTCCGCCTGTTTCGTCCAGGCGGAGGCTCTGCCGCAGGGCCTGCACTTCATGGTGAGCCTTCCGTCTCTGGAGCTCGCCGCCACCGGCGGGGGAACGATGTTCGCTACGGCGCGGGAGGCGCTCGAGCTCCTGGGCTGCGGCGAGAGAGGTGCCAGCCCGGATGACAACAAGAGCGTCATGCGGCTGGCGGAGATCTGCGCGGCTGCCGTGACGGCCCTCGACCTGAATACCGCCTGCGCTCAGGCGGCGGGCTACGAGATGGCGGACTCCCACGTCAAGCTGGCCCGGGGGGAGAAGACGTAGGGCTGCAGGGGATTCGAATCCTGGCGCGGAGCGGTATATCTAGCGGTGGATCGAGAAAGGATTTCTTATAGAAGCGATTGTACTGGAAAAAACAAGGGAACCGGCACGGGGCGATCGGGCCGTTTGTCGTGCGGGAATCGATGGTGCTCGGGCACGAGGCCTCCGGCGTGGTGCAGGAAGTCGGCAGGGAGGTCAAAGATCTCCGGGCAGGGGATCGCGTCTGCATGGAGCCGGGGATCCCCGACCCGGAGGGCAGGGCGACTCGCCTCGGCATGTACAACCTGGATCCTTCGGTCCGTTTTTGGGCGACTCCGCCCGTTCACGGCATCCTTCGGCCTTCCGTGGTGCATCCGTCGGATTTCACGTACAAGCTTCCAGGGAACGTAAGTCTTGCAGAAGGGGCGCTGGTGGAGCCGCTGGCAATAGGCGTTCACGCCGCTACCAGGGCCCGGGTCAAACCCGGAGATGTCGCGGTCGTGACAGGGGCTGGTACGATCGGCATGGTCACCACCATCGCTGCGCTATCGGCCGGCTGCGCTGAGGTCATCATCACCGACGTAAAGCAGCCGAAGCTCAAACTCGCATCCACTTTCGGCTCCGTAAGGCCCGTGGACGTGGGCAGGGAAGATGCGGTGGAAGTCGTCAAACAGATGACCGGCGGCTGGGGGGCGGATATCGTATTCGAGGCCAGCGGGAGTGAGAAGGCGGCCGCCGGGATCTTCGAGCTTCTGTGCCCCGGCGGGCGGGTGGTGTACATCGGCATGCCTGCCGGCGGCACCGTGCCCATCGACATCGTGGCCGCGCAGGCCAAGGAGGCACGGATCGATACGATATTCCGGTATGCCCACGTGTATCCAAAGGCGCTCAGGCTAATGGGCTCGGGAAAGATAGACGTGAAGCCCATGATCACCGACACCTACCCGTTCCGGAAGGGTATCGAGGCTTTCGACTATGCCTGCGATCCCAAACCGACGAGCGTCAAGGTGCAGATTCAGCTGCCTTGAGGTCCGGCGTCAGCACGATCGATCCTTCGTGCCGTCCTTCCCTGAGGGCCAGGAGCGCCTGGTTCGCCTCCGCAAGGGGGTAGGTCGTCACCTCGGTCCGCACCGGGATCCTGGCCGCCAGCTCCAGGAACTCCTCCCCGTCGCGCCGGGTCAGGTTGGCCACCGAGCGGATGACCCGCTCCTCCCACAGGGAGCTGTAGGGGAAGGAGGG
>JAFGQJ010000005.1 GCA_016935715.1 Spirochaetales bacterium | reverse complement strand
CTGCGGCCATATCTTCGCTTCCTGCTGCTCCTGTCCACAACCGCGGCCACCACGCCCCGGTAGCTTCCGCAGGCGCATAGATTCGCCGACAGAGCGCGGCGGATCTCCGCTTCGGCGGGCTGCGGGTTGGACAGGAACAGTGCGCTCAGCGCCACCTCCATTCCCGAAGAGCAGAATCCGCAGCGGTAGACCGACCTGTCGGGCAGGTACCTGCGGATATCGGCAAAGGACTTGAGATTGTGTATCCCCTCGACGGTTACGATTTCCGAATCGCTCAGAGTAAAAGCGGGGATCAAACAGGAGTGAACCGCAACACCGTTCATCAGCACCAGGCAGGCGCCGCACTCCCCGCCGCCGCATCCCTCCCGGGTACCCTTCAAGCCGAAGCGGTAGCGCAGCACATCCAGCAGCCTGGCACCCGGGGAGGACTGCAGGATCACGGGTCGTTCGTTCAGGGTGAAGCGCAGCTTGATCAGGTTTCCAGGCACTGCTGTATCACCTCCGCTGTAATCGGGATCTGGTCTATATACAACCCGGTGGCCTGGCACACCGCTGCCGCGTAGGCGGCAGGCACGCCCATGTGCGGAAGCTCCTCGAAGCCTCTCATCGGCTCTGTCTCTCTGTCCAGCAGACGGATTCGGATCTCCGGCAGCTGCTCCGGATCGGGCATCAGATCGCGGATAGAACAGGCCGGCGCTCCGTCGGCCGCCGCCGCCTGGCAGCCCGGCATTCGAACCGATCCGAGAGCGCGGAGGACCTCCCCTTCCATGACCGCCAGCACCTCCCTGCTGTTCCATACCCTGCCGGACTCCACGACCATCCAGATGCCTCTGCACTCGCTGTGAAACGTCACCGGGTCCAGCTCCACCTCGACCACCGTGGCCGCCCATGACGGCTCTACCCTGCCCTGCCGGTCCTTGAACCGCTCCCCCCGGGCACCGCCGGAGGCTTGCTCGCGGGCAGCGGCCAGGGGTGGGGCAATGCTCCGGCGCACCTCGATCGGGGGGCTGACCTGCTTCCTCTTGCGCATGATGGCACGGCAGCATTGCTCCAGGAGGGGCAGACCCACTCCCGCGGCCCGGGACAGGCTGGTCATACCGGTGTCCGGAACATCCCGGGTATCCACCGGTTGAACCGTAACCTTGAGGGGATCGATATCCAGAAGCTCCGCCGCCCGCTGGATCAACATCCAGTGGATCCCCATGGAGCAGTCCACCAGCGAGGTGTAGATCCGCAGCCGGCGGCCTCTGTCCAGCACGAGCTTCATGCTGCAGGCGCCGCGGGACTCCCCGCTTTCGTGCAGACACTCCCATGCTCCCTCCTGCCGCTGGCAGGCAAGGGACAGCCCGATCCCCCGCAGCGGATAGGCCGCCTGGTCGACGGCTTTTCGGCGCTTCTTCACCGCCGAATAGGCCGAGTATTTCCGGGTGAAATCCGAAATCCCGACGCTTAAGTCCATCACTTCCAGCGCCGAGGGGGGCGCCTGCTTTCCGGGCGGTTCCACCAGGTTCTTCCGCTTCCACGTGCAGGAATCCAGCTGCGCGACCTCCTCGAGACGCGAGCTGTGCAGCTCCGCCGCAAAAGCGGCCTGGGCTCTGCCCGCAGCCCGAAACGGGCCGACCGGGGGGAAATCGGTCGCCATTGTCCGGCCGGTCACCTCCAGGTTGGCAACCCGGTATGCCCCCCATGCGCCGTGGACCGCCCGGTGCAGGGCTTCACTGTTCTTGGAAGCGTAGCAGCCCCCGTCCATGTAGATCTGGACCCGCACCGCCAGCGTCTCCCCCTCCTGATCCAGGGCGGTCTGATGCCGGATGAGGAACTCCGGCCCCTTGGCGGAGAAACGCAGGTCCTCCTCGCGGTCGTAGATCAGCACCACCGGCCCGCGGGCGGTGAAACTGAGAGCCGCCGCCTGGACGGCGACCAGGAACGACGACAGCAGCTTACCCTCCATGCTGTTGCCCACCGGTATCGCCACCACCCGGACCTTGCGGGGCGGCAGATTCAGACAGAGACCGAGCGCAGAGCGCAGCCCGAAAGGATCTTGAGTGGCCGCATGCACTGTCAGGGATTTTCCATCCCAATCGGCCAGGGCACCCTGGGTATCGGGGTAGCAATGTTCCTGCCGGGCGGTCCGATACTCCCCCTCGACGATCTGTTCGGCCAGGCTGAAGGCCAGATCCACGTCGCCCTGGGCCAGGTTGATGATCTGCTCTTCCCGGTACGGACCGGACAGATCCCTGTACTCGACCGGGGCCTCCTCCTGATAGGCGATTTCCACATCGGCGGATATCTGCGCCAGCACCTCGGGGTTCGGCCCGCAGAACAACAGCAGCGGCTCACCGAGGTAGCGGACCTCCCCCCGGGCCAGAACCGGCAGAGAAAAGCCGGCGCAGGAAAGCACACGGGTGCCCGGAATATCCTCGGGCCCGACTCGGAAATATCCCTTGGGCAGAGCCGGCTCACTGAGGGAGATGATCGACCCCTTGCGGAAAGGCGCCCTCAAGACCACCGCCCGCAGAGCTCTCTTCGGTGCAATGTCGTGTATGAATGTCTGCATCGCCGCTTTCGAGGTCCATTCTACTTTCGCTGCCCCCGGCATGGCAATAGGAAGCCGCCGCGCCGGCTGGAGCGCGGGATTGGAAGAGCGGCTTTACCGTTTTTTGTAGAAGCGGGCGCCGAGCTCCCTGACCGCGGCGATCACCCGCTCGACCTGCTGCTCCCCCAGGCCGGGATAGATCGGCAGGCTGATGGTCTCGCGGTAGCACCGCATCGAGTGCGGAAAATCCCGCTCCCGGAGACCGTAGGTGCGGCGGTAGTAGGGCATGAGATGCAGCGGGATGAAGTGCACCGATACACCGATGCCCCGCTCCATCAGCGCATCGATGAAGCGGTCCCGGTCCAGCTCGAGCCTGGATAGATCCAAACGGATCTGAAACAGATGCCAGGAGTGATCGGCCTGATCCGGCGGCAGCCGCAGGTAGTCCAGGTCGGCCAGCCCTTCCAGATACCTCCCGGCTATCCGCCGGCGGGCCAGGTAGAACCCCTCGGATTTCCGCAGCTGGACCCTGCCGAGACTGGATGCCAGGTCCGTGAGATTGTACTTGAAACCCGGCTCCTGGACCTCGTAGTACCAGGAAGGCTCTGAGGAGGCATAACGGTTCCACACGTCGCGATCGATGCCGTGCAGACGCATCATGCTCATGCGACGAGCCAGCTCCCCGTGCCGGGTGACGACCATTCCGCCCTCCCCCGTCGTGATCGGCTTGGTGGCATAAAAGGAATACACTCCCATGGCGCCCAGGGTACCGGGAGCCCCCTTCTGGCCCCTGCGGGGCAGGCAGTGGGCCGCATCCTCGATCACCGGGGTTCCCCGGGCTCCGGCGATCTGGAGAATTTCATCCATGCGGCAGGGAAGCCCGCCCACGTGTACCGGCACCACCGCGCTCACCGAAGGCTCCCGGGCCAGCGCCTGCTCCAACAGCGGGGGGCTGAGATTGCAGCTGTCCTCCTCCACATCGACGAACAGGGGGTCGGCGCCCATATAGCGAATGACCTCGGCGGTGGCGGCGAAGGTGTAGGGAGAGGTGGCCACCTTCGAGTTCTCCCGCACCCCCGCCGCTTCCAGACAGAGGTGCAGTCCCGCCGTGGCGGAGCTCACCGCCAGGGCGTGCTCCACGCCGGCCAGCTCGGCGAACTCCCTTTCGAACCGAAGGGTGATCTCTCCGGTGGTCAGCCAGCCGCTGCGCAGCACCGACAGCACCGCCTCCTCCTCCAGCCTGCCGATGGAAGGGCGGTGGAAGGGGATGAAATCAGTGGGGCGGCTCATCTTCCGGCACGCGGAGGGTCGGAACGATCTCTTTGAGGGTTTGCCTGAGCCTGGTCCGGTCCCGGTAGACCTCCGGGTTCCCGGGATCGAAAAAGCAGATCGGCTGGAGACGGTCGATGACGCCCTCCAGCTGACCGTTCAGGGCGTAGTGGCGATCCAGTTTGAGGATCTTCGGGTATTCGGTGGCTTCGGCCCTGTCCCCGCTGCTCCAAAGACTCTCCTGGAGCTTTTCCCCGGGACGAAGTCCCGTGTACACGAACTGGATTTCCCTGTGCGGTTCGTAGCCGTAGAAGCGAACCATCTGTTCGGCCATGTCCTTGATCGAGACCGGTTCGCCCATATCCAGGAGATACAGGTCCCTCGTTTCTCCGACCCCGCCGGCCTGGAGCACCAGGCTCGCAGCTTCCGGAATGGTCATGAAGAAGCGTCTGCTGCGAGCGTCGGTCAACGTGACCGGTCCCCCCTTCAGGATCTGACTGCGGAACAGCGGCAGGATGCTGCCCCTGGAGCCCAGCACGTTCCCGAACCGCACCACCAGAAAAACCTTGCCCGGCGCCTCCTGGCGCAGCACCAGCTCCTCGGCGATCAGCTTAGAGGCGCCGTACACGCTGCCCGGATCCACCGCCTTGTCCGTGGAAACGAGGACAAAGCGTTCGACCTCCGCCCCGCGGGCGGCTTCCAGGATGTTCCTGGTCCCGAACACGTTGTTCTTCACCGCTTCGACCGGATTGGCCTCCAGCATCGGCACGTGCTTGTGCGCGGCGGTGTGGAACACCACGTCCGCCCGGGTTCGCTTCACGATGTAGAGCATGAAATCCCGGTCCTGGAGCTCTCCCAGGATCGGCACGATCGTTGCCCGTTCGCCGACACCCTCCTCCTGCAGCAGGCGCAGCTCCCGGTCTATCTCGTAGATGCTGTTCTCGCCGTGACCGAACAGGTACAGCCGCTCGGCACCTCCGGACAGCAGCTGGCGGCAGAGCTCGGCGCCGATGCTGCCCCCGGCGCCGGTCACCAGGACGCGCTTTCCCCTCAGATAGGCGAGGCTGTGCTTCAGGTTTACCTGGATCGGATCCCGGGACAGCAGATCCTCCGGATTGATCTGCCTGGCCTGGATCAGGTGGGCTTCGCCGTCGAGGATCTGGGAGATGCGGGGCACGAAGCGGATGCGCACGAACCCGGCCTGAACGAGAAGCCTGAAGATCCGTTTCAGCCGCTCCCGCGTGGCGCCCGGGATGGCGATGATCGCCTCGTCTGCCGGCGTGGTCTTGAGCAGCTCCACCACTTCCTCTATCGGTCCGAGCACGGGAACGGAGTGGATGCGGGAGCCTATCTTCTGCGGGTCATCATCGAGGAAGGCCACCACCTTTCCGAAGATCCCCTTGCTGCGTATCTCCCGCGCCAGGGTGATTCCCGTGATGCCGGCTCCCACGATGTAGATTCTGTTGTCCGATCTGCGTGGAGTCATGACTCTACTAGATTTTCGGAATATTCGAGGCGCCCTGTACGATTTTCGAGAGGCGATGCGGCTGCCGCATCTGGGCGG